>NZ_JASJFF010000585.1:0-4476 GCF_030065435.1 Microcystis sp. M53603_WE2 | reverse complement strand
TTCAGCAAACCCTACTTAGGGTCTGCGGCAAAAAGTTTGTTGGTGGGGTTAGGAGTCAGTAGCCGGTCGTCAGTAGCCGGTCGTTTCAGGCTTTGTTGCCCTTCTTTTTTGTACCAGTTTATCTACTAAGAGAAGGATAATGCAAGTTTTTTGAATGTCCTAATCCTATATTCTGGCACTAACATCGGATTTTAACAGGTCAAAAGCCTTATTTTAAAAGGGTTTTACCATTATTCAGCCAGCCCTAATTAGGGTTTGCTGAATAAATCTTGTTCGAGCTGCCCGGTCATCACCGTCCGGCCCTGGCCGTGAGGATGTCAAACACTTAACCAGACATTTTGTCCTTAAATTCTGAAATATAACGTCTGCTTAACCCGGAACGATCAAAGCGTTAGATTAGAAAGAGTCCTTTTTTGAGAGATATTTAAACCTGATGGTCTGGCCTTTTAAACCGAAAACCCACAAACAAATCGCTCGAATAGAAATTACAGGTGCAATTGCCTCCG
The DNA here is from genome assembly GCF_030065435.1 of Microcystis sp. M53603_WE2. Taxonomy (NCBI): domain Bacteria; kingdom Bacillati; phylum Cyanobacteriota; class Cyanophyceae; order Chroococcales; family Microcystaceae; genus Microcystis; species Microcystis sp. M53603_WE2. Next base: position 3,970 of record NZ_JASJFF010000585.1, on the reverse strand, counting down.
ATACCCGCAAAAGAGTCTTAAAAGCCCTAGAAATCGTCAAAGAAAGGCAATATCCCGCCCTACTTCTCCGCATTGACTCCCCCGGGGGAACCGTGGGGGATTCCCAAGAAATTTATGAAGCATTGAAGCGGTTACAAAAAAACACGAAAATAATCGCTAGTTTTGGCAATATTTCCGCCTCTGGCGGCGTTTATATCGGTATGGGGGCCAATTATATTATGGCTAACCCCGGCACGATTACTGGCTCGATCGGTGTTATCCTCAGAGGGAACAATCTGGAAAGATTGTTGGATAAGGTGGGAGTTTCGTTTAAAGTGATTAAATCTGGCCCCTATAAAGATATTCTCTCCTTCGATCGAGAATTAACTGATGAAGAAGAAAGAATTCTCCAGGATATGATCGATACCAGTTATCAGCAATTTCTGCAAACCGTCGCCGGAGCGAGAAATTTAGATGTCAATCAGGTGAAAAGTTTTGCCGATGGGCGCATTTTTACCGGCCAACAGGCGTTAGAATTAGGAGTGGTTGATCGCTTGGGAACCGAGGAAGATGCCCGACTTTGGGCGCTAGAATTGGCAGGATTACCCCCAGATAAAACTAAATGTCAGACTATCGAAGAACCGAAACCCCTCCTCAGTCGTCTGACGGGCAATCGTTCCCCAATACCCCCAGGATTACAAAAAACCCTACAGCGCCTAGAATTTGAATTGGAAGTTAACGGACAACTATTGTGGTTATACCGACCCTGATGGCCAGATTAAAGTCGAGAAAAAGGGCGCGTTAACCCCTAAAATTGACTCATCAGGATTAGCGGAGGATGACAATCGTGCAGTGGAAGGTTCGAGCCATTCGGGGAGCAACGACAGTAACGGCTAATACTATTGAAGCTATACGAGAAGCAGTAACAGAACTCCTCGAAGCGATCGAAATCCACAATAGTCTCGATCCCGATGATATTGTTAGTATTATCTTTACGGCAACTCAGGATTTAGACGCGATTTTCCCCGCCGCTATCGCTCGCGAACGTCCCCATTGGCAAAATGTCCCCCTCCTCGATGTGCAACAGATGCACGTCGTTGGTAGTCTGGACAAGTGTATTCGCGTAATTCTCCACGTTAATACTCCCAAACTGCAAAGCGAAATGCAGCACGTCTATCTGCAAGGGGCGAAAAATCTTCGCCCCGATTGGCAGATTTCTCCAGTAACTATTAATCGCTAAAATCTTCGATAACTGACTAAATCCCCATTTCCGACAGCCAACTCAAAATTAATTGATTAACTTTTTCGGGATGTTCATCGTGGGGACAGTGACCAGCTTTGGCAATCGGATAAAATTGGGTATTATTTCCCATTTTAGCTCTTTCTTGGTAAATTACCGAACCGGCGATCGGTGTCCAAGGGTCATCCTCTCCCCAGAGTACCAATAAAGGGCGATCGATTTGCGGTAATAATTCCAGGGGAGAAGGTCCGGGGGGTGCCGTCAACACCGATGCGAACACTCCCCACGCACCCGCATCACAGGAGGGTTGATAGAGAATTTCGACTAATTCCTCGGTAATCGCGGTATGATCCCGATAAACCTGTTTTAAGGTGTTACGGATGCGATTTTTCTGCCTTACCTGTCCAAAAATAAACTTTCCTGTCACGGGAGAACTAACTAAACCGGTAAAGGCAGCCATGATTAAACGCAGCGGCAAATTTAATTCTTCGGGACGATGGTTTAATCCTCCGGCACAGTTAATAATTACTCCTCCAGCAGTGATTTCGGGAGATTCTGCCATCAGCATTAAGGTAATCAGTCCCCCGATGGAATTACCGATAAATACCGCCGGTTTTGCCATTTTTTCTCGCCAAAAGTCTTGTATTTGCCGCAGCCAAAGGTCGAGACTATAATCTAAAGCGGGCTTATCTGTACCCCCAAATCCCAAAAGATCTAGGGCATAGACTTGATAGCCATTTTCCGCTAAAACGGGGATATTTTTGCGCCAATGACCGATAGATGCCCCAAAACCGTGAATTAATACTAGGGGTTGTCCTTCTCCCCGCACAGTGTAGGGGATGGTGTGACCTTGCCATGTCCAAGACAATTGTTCTAAGCTAGTCCCAGTGAGCGGAGATTGTCGTGCCATTGTATGAAGTTTTATTAAGTGATAGGTAAATTATAGAGTAAAAATCAGTCGAGAATTTATGCCACAACGCCAGACTTTTACCAATAACTCGATGGAAATTTCCTATTTACAATGGAGCGATCGAGGTATGCCTCTATTATTATTGCACGGCATGGCGGATCATGCTTTGGTTTGGTCAAGCTTGGGCGATTATTTAAGCTCAAATTATCAAGTTATTGCCCCAGATTTGCGGGGACATGGGGAAAGCGGTAAACCGGCAACCGGTTATCACTTTCAGGATTATATCGGCGATTTAAGGGCTTTAATTAATCATTTAGGTTGGACGCAAGCACATATTTTAGGTCATTCTTGGAGTGCTAAAATAGCGGCAATTTGGGCAACTCAACAGCCGGAAGTATTTAAGAGTTTAATTTTAGTCGATCCCTTTTTTATCGATAAAATGCCTAGTTGGATTAGGATAACTTTTCCAATTCTCTATCAAGTTTTGCCCTTTTTAAAGATTACTCGCTCCTTTGATAGTTATCAGAGCATAGAGGCGATCGCTCGTCAATTAAAACAATATAAAGGTTGGTCAAATCTACAGCAAGAGGTGTTTAAAAATGCCATTGAACAAAAAGCTGATGGCAGTTGGAGTGGTAAATTCACTTTATCGGCACGCGGGGAAATTTTTGAGGATGTCATGGGGTTTGCCGGATTAACTAAAACTTTAGATATTCCCAGTTTATTAATCCTTCCCCAACAGGGATTAAATCGCACTGCTTGGCAAATTCAATCTTATAAAAAGTATTTAACTTCTCTAGAGATTAAAAAGATACCGGGTAATCATTGGGCATTTTTAGGGGAACCTGAAAGTTTTAATCAAGCGGTGGCCGAGTTTTTATCTGTTCAGGAAATTGTCTGATTAGCGGAGAGAACGAATCTGCAATTGGTAATAATCCTCGTCTAAACCTTGATTCTGCCTGTTATTAACCGAATTAAGCTGTTTTTGTAGTGCCAAAATGCGATCACTTGTAGCAGGATGGGTGCTGAGAATTGTCGGGGTAGAACCCCCCTGTTGTGCTAATTTTCCCATCAAGGAGATCATCGCCTTGGCTGCATAACCAGCCTCAGCTAGATTGTTTAAACCCAGTCGGTCCGCTTCTAATTCATCCTTGCGACTATTGGGCAGATTATAGGCGAGATTGACTGCCAATTGTACCCAAGTTTTTGTGTCTAATCCCGCCGCGCTGAGAAGTCCTTGGGCGAGGGCAGCATTGCTTGACATACTCCCACCGTCAAGCTACGCTGTGACGGGGGACTCTTTCCACATCGCTGTTAGAAATTCCTTGTTCAACGAGACAGCTTAGATTCTCAATGTCTCCATTAAGAATCCAGAGGCCGGACTCTCCCAAGGCGTTTGGGTCGGTTTCTGTTTGCCCAACAGTACCGTTGAGATGATTTCCCAAGTATTGCAACCCTTTTTTAAGGATATTTATTGCTGCATTATGATCCCTATCTAAGACTGTTTTACAATTGGGGCATTGATGAGTTCTAGTGCTTAATGATTTTTGAACTCTCGTCCCACAAACTGAACAATCTTGAGTCGTGAAATGGGGAGGAACAGCAACACAGACAATCCGATAAATCTTGGCAAAATAATTCAACCATTCAGTGAATTGATACCAAGAAGCATCACTAATCGACTTGGCAAGCTTACGGTTTTTGACTAAGTTTCTTACCTTTAAAGCCTCATAAACTACCAGATCATTAGACTGGACTAACGCCAAAGCGTCTTTAATTGCTTTGTCTTTACGTTGTCTTGACACTTTAAGATGAAGCCTAGCTACTTTTATCCGTTGCTT
>NZ_JASJFF010000481.1:0-3143 GCF_030065435.1 Microcystis sp. M53603_WE2 | reverse complement strand
GGAACATAAAGGAAGTCTTAGACCCCCCACTTCCCAACCGACTAGATTTAAGGCCGCTTTAATTGGAATTGGATTAGTGGCACAGAATAAACCTTTAAACAGGGGAAATAATTTCAAATTAATCTCGATCGCTTTGGCCGCATCTCCAGTTAAGAAAGCTTGAATCATTCCTTGGATTTCTTCTCCCACTAGATGACTAGCAACACTGACCACTCCCACCGCACCACAGGTCATCAGGGGTAAGGTGAGAAAATCATCGCCGGAATAAATAGCGAAATTTTCAGGAGTATGACAGTAAATCTTACAGGTTTGTTCTAAATTACCACTAGCTTCTTTTACCGCCACAATATTATCAACTGCTGCCAGTTTAATAATCGTTTCTGGGGTCATATTTTGACCCGTGCGACCAGGTATATTATAAAGCATTACTGGCAGATCGGGACAAGCTTTGGCAATGGCGCAAAAATGCTCATATAAACCCTCTTGGGGAGGTTTATTGTAGTAGGGAACCACTTGTAAAGAACCATCTAAACCCAGTTTAGCAGCCTGTTGGGTCGCTTCGATCGCTTCGGAAGTGCAATTAGAACCCGTCCCCGCAATCACTTTTCCCCGACCATTAACCGCTTTTTTGACAATACTAAATAGTTCGTATTCTTCCTGCCAACTTAGGGTGGGTGATTCTCCCGTCGTCCCACAGACCACTATACCATCGCTACCGTGGGTAACTAGATAATCGGCCAATTTTTCCACCAGGGCATAATTAACTTGACCCTCGACGGTGAAGGGTGTCACCATCGCCGTAATTACTCGTCCAAAATATGTTTCACTCATTGATCAGTTATCAGTTATCAGTTATCAGTTATCAGTTATCAGTTATCAGTTATCAACTTCTGAAGGCAAGAGGCAAAAGAAAGAATCTGGCAATCCTCCTAAGTAGGGAGGCACAATTAGTTATTTGTAGGATGGTTTAGCGGTAGCGTAACATAATCAGGCGTTGGGTTTCATGCTTCAACCCAACCTACGTTCATCTTATATTTAATTCCACCCACCCACTTAATTATTTGTAGGATGGGTTAGCGGTGGCGTAACATAATCGGGCGTTGGGTTTCATGCTTCAACCCAACCTACGTTCTAGTTAACCTCTTGCATAATTAATTTTTGAGGATTCAAAAACGGCAAAAATAAGGATTAAATTGCCTAAAGTCTGTAAATAGACCATTTAATTGATTATTATTCATTCTTAATCCTCCTGACTACTGACTACTGACTACTGACTACTGACTCCTAACCCTAACAACAATTTTTGATTTTTACCAGAGGTCTAGTTATTATCGCCTTGATCTAGCTGATGGCTGATAGCTTAATTATCAAACTGTTGCTAATCTTGAACCGACGAGATTTTTCTTGACTAAAAGTTCCGCAATTTGCACGGCATTTAAAGCCGCACCCTTGCGAATTTGATCGCCGCATAGCCACAATTCTAGACCGTTAGGATGGGAGATATCTTGACGAATGCGTCCCACTAATACTTCATCGCGACCGGTAGCATCAATTGGCATGGGAAAATAATTAGCGTCCCAATCTTCCACTAATTTTACCCCCGGAGCGGACTGAAGAATTTCTCTAGCCTTCACCACAGAAAAAGGCCGACTAAATTCTAGGTTAACCGATTCCGAATGGGCGCGCAGGACGGGAACCCGTACACAGGTGGCACTAACCCGCAGCTCTGGACAAGCAAAAATCTTGCGGGTTTCGTTGACCATTTTCATTTCTTCCTCGCAGTACCCCTGACCATTAATCGGGGTATTGTGGGGAAAAAGATTAAAAGCGAGGGGATAGGGGAAGGAATTAGTGGGAGGTTGTCGATTGTCAAGAATTGCTTGCGCTTGCTGTTTTACCTCCTCCATGGCTCGCGCTCCAGCACCACTAGCGGACTGATAAGTAGAAACTACTACTCGCTCGATCGCCTGTACTTGGTGGAGAGGCCAGATCGCCACTCCTAAAAGAATTGTCGTACAGTTGGGATTAGCGATAATGCCCCGGTGATTGTCCACACTGTCGGGATTGATTTCCGGGACAACCAGAGGCACTTCGGGATTCATGCGAAAAGCGCTGGAGTTATCGATAATCGTCGCACCCGACTCGACAATAGTTTTCGCCCAAACTTTTGAGGTGGCTCCCCCCGCAGAAGCGAGAACGATATCCACGTCCTGAAAAGAGCGCTCGTTTACCGCTTCGATGAGGAGACTTTCGCCCTGAAAATCGAGGGTTTTTCCAGCAGAACGCTCGGAAGCCAGTAATTTTAGACTAGCGAGAGGGAATTGACGACTAGCTAATAACTCTAGTAATTCCGTTCCCACGGCCCCGGTGGCCCCTAAAATAGCGACCCGTACTTTTTGACTCAAATTGTGTAACCTCCTGACGAGTTGGGTGATGATAATGGTCTGAAGAAATCGTTACAGTAAAAAATCTTTTTTGTCCGCCGAGTTATTCTCAAGCTTGGATTGATCGGCTTTTGATCAGCAAAATTTTCTGATTGGGCTTAACTGCCCCAAGGACGGAATAAATTAAATATACCCCATTGACCGCTAAAATAAAAAGATTGTGACAGCTTGGGGAGCAACTGCAGCTATTCCCCTAGAATATCATGAGCGGGACGGATCCACCGCAGGCGTAAACACCGCTCACCCTATTATAAACGTTCCTTGTCGTAAGAGCTAGAAAAATCAATGAAAGTTATTCAGGAAAAGCTTCCTGCCAGTCAGATAGGTTTAGAAATTGAAATTCCCGCCGAAACCACGAAAAACACCCACGAGCAAGTGGTCAAGAATTTAGCGAAGTCGGCCAATATACCCGGTTTTCGCCCTGGTAAGGTTCCCCGTCAGATTCTTCTGCAAAGATTGGGAACTAAAGCGGTAAAAGCGGCAGTAATTGAGGAATTACTTGAAAATTGTCTCGAATCTGCTCTAAAACAGGAGGGAATCGAGTCCCTGGGTACTCCGCAGCTATTGTCTCAGTTTGAGGATTTGATCGCTGCCTATGAACCGGGTAAAGCTTTGACTTTTTCAGTTTCCGTGGATGTGGCCCCGACAATTATTCTCGGAGATTACGAAAATCTGAGCGTTACTGCCGAAGAAACCGTT
>NZ_JASJFF010000830.1:0-2750 GCF_030065435.1 Microcystis sp. M53603_WE2 | reverse complement strand
CTGGTGAGAGAGAGTCTATCTTTCTCTAAAAAAATGGAGAATCACGTTGGGGAGCCCTTTGGTATTTTATCCATGACTACAATGCACAGCAAAGCAAAGCAAAGGATTAAGCCGCCATCACTACTACCGAATCACCACCCGTCAAGGGAAAGGAGATCATGAAATTTGGTATAGTCCTCTGACAGAAAGAAGATTTGTAGTTGATAATAGTATTAAATCACGCCATACTGCTAATGCAGTTTTGAAACAAGTCGGATTATCTAAAGCCTTTTGAACGCTGTGGAATCTTCATCCATATATAAGCTAATTCTACTCATAATTAGGAAGGAGAATAATGTAATGCTTCAAGGCGATCTGCTTCCGCAGTTTCGTCTGCCATTTCTGATTCTATTGTTTCTTTATTAGTATGATAGTAAGTTAAAGCGGCATAAACTTGTGCCAAAGAAAGATGAGGTATTTCATCGGCAATCTCTTCAGGACTATATCCTAATTTATACCAGATCACTATTCTTCGTACAGTAACAGCAGTTCCCGCAATAATAGGACAACCTCCATGAATTTTGGGATCGCTTTTTATAAAAGTGCCAATATTTATCTCTGTTAACATAACTTTCTCTGATTCAGTTTCAACTAATTAAACTAAATAGGATTCTATGCTTTTATCACCATTTTAGCATAGCCTAAACATTGGTCGGGGTAGGGGCGAAGCATTCGGATAGGAAATCTAGGATTTGAGCGATAGGTTATGCCCAAATGCTTCGCCCGTACAGTGATTTTCTGCAATTGAGGAATAACTGTTGCACAAGGCGGTTCAAAGTGTAATTCCAAAGCTTCTTGAAGATTTATTAGTTTCTTCTGGTGTCCCCTAGGTCTGCATACTGTAATTCTTGGGCTGCCCATTTCTCCATTTTTTTTGCTCACCTCCACCTTGATTCCTTCTTTCAAAACTATACCTATCAATCGTTTCCCCTTTTTTTAAGTTTCTTCTCTTTTTGTTAAGAAAGCTCTGACTAATGGATAGGATGACCGGACATTCAAGATAAATTTTCACAACTCGATCGCTACAACTATCCGGCCAAGAACTACAATAACCCTAGCACCTGTGTAAAAAAAGGCCTATCTATGCAACTTTCGCCCCAAGAAAAAGATAAATTACTCATTTTCACGGCGGCACTGCTCGCCGAAAGACGCAAAAATCGCGGGATCAAGTTAAATTATCCCGAAGCGATCGCCTATATTAGCGCCGCCATCCTCGAGGGTGCGAGGGAAGGTCGTAGCGTGGCTGAATTGATGAGTTACGGCACTACTTTATTAACTCGCGAGGAGGTAATGGAAGGTATCCCGGAAATGATTACGGAAGTGCAGATCGAAGCGACTTTTCCCGATGGTACTAAATTAGTTACCGTTCACAATCCCATTCACTAACAGGAGATTTTTAGCAGCTATGATTCCGGGAGAAATTATCACACCATCCGGGGCGATCGAGATTAATGTCGGTCGCGACACCCTGCGTGTTTCTGTGGCTAATACAGGCGATCGACCGATTCAAGTGGGTTCCCACTATCATTTTTATGAAGTTAATCAGGCCCTGGAGTTTCAGCGCGAATTAACCAAAGGAACCCATCTGAATATTCCCGCGGGTACATCAGTTCGATTTGAACCGGGAGACACGAAAGAGGTGGAATTAGTTACCATCGCGGGAACTGAAGAAATTTATGGCTTTAATGGTTTAATTAATGGTTCCCTCAAGGGCAAGAAAAAGAAAAAGTAAGGCCTTAACGGAATCGCTCAATTATGGTAAAATCAAGGCAACGATAACTAATTCTTTCCAAGACTATGACGACGGTAAAAATTGGCATCATTGGCGGCAGTGGTTTGTATAAAATGGATGCCCTCAAGGATGTGCGGGAAGTATCCCTCGATACTCCTTTTGGTTCTCCTTCCGATGCTTTAATTCTCGGTACTTTAGAGGGAACAGAAGTCGCCTTTTTAGCGCGTCATGGCAGAAATCACCATTTTTTACCGACCGAATTACCCTTTTGCGCTAATATTCACGCCCTCAAACAATTAGGGGTTGAATATATTATTTCCGCTTCAGCCGTTGGTTCCCTAAAAGCCGAAGTTAAACCCCTAGATTTAGTCATTCCCGATCAATTTATTGACAGAACTAAAGAGAGAATAGCGACTTTTTTTGGGGAAGGAATTGTTGCTCACGTTGCCTTTGGTGATCCCATTTGTCCCCAATTAGCCGAAATTTTAGGGGATGCCGTCGCTAGTTTAAACCTACCGGAAGTTACCTTGCATCGCGGCGGTACATACCTCTGTATGGAAGGGCCGGCTTTTTCTACTAAAGCGGAATCAAATCTCTATAGAAGTTGGGGGGCAACCGTGATCGGTATGACCAATTTAACCGAGGCCAAATTAGCCCGAGAAGCGGAAATTGCCTACGCTACCTTAGCCCTAGTTACCGATTACGATTGTTGGCATCCCGACCACGATCATGTCACGGTAGAAATGGTGATCGAAAATCTACACCATAACGCTATTAATGCCCAAAAAGTCATCCAAGAAACGGTGCGCCGTCTGGCAGCTAATCCTCCCGTTTCCGTCGCTCATTCTGCCCTTAAATACGCTATTCTTACCCGTCTAGATTCTGTTCCCGTCGCCACTAAAGAAAAATTAGCTCTCTTTTTGAAAAAATATCTTGAATAAATAGAGCTTGCTGAATAAATCTAAAAACCTTGTTGGGT
>NZ_JASJFF010000227.1:0-1803 GCF_030065435.1 Microcystis sp. M53603_WE2 | reverse complement strand
ATGAGATGCTAATAATGCTTCGATTTCCCCTAACTCAATCCGAAAACCGCGAATCTTAACTTGATTGTCAATGCGTCCTAAATATTCTAACTCTCCCTTAGGTAAATAACGGGCTAAATCTCCCGTTTTATATAATTTTGACGGCTCATTGCCCCCCTTATTAAGGGGGGTTGGGGGGATCACTTCATCCTTCTCAAAAGGACTAGGAATAAACCTTTCTGTTGTTAATTCAGGACGATTGAGATAACCTTTTGTTACTCCTGCACCTCCCACATACATCTCCCCGGGTACACCAACCGGTACAAGTTGTAAATGTTGGTCTAGTAAATACACCTGTAAGTCGGGAATGGGACGACCAATCACACTAGCTGTACTATCCAAGTCGTTCATACTTAATGGTCGATAGGTCACATGAACGGTAGTTTCTGTAATTCCGTACATATTAACTAATTGGGGGCATTGGTCGCCATGGCGCTGAAACCAAGGTTGTAAGCTGTTAATTTCTAAAGCTTCTCCTCCAAAAATAACTAAACGTAAGCTTAAATCGTTATCTGTTGTCGATGAACGATCCCCCCTTGATAAGGGAAAACTTCCTTTTAAGGATTCTTCAGCTTGAATTAACTGACGGAAAGCGGTAGGAGTTTGATTGAGAATTGTGACTTTTTCTTGATACAATAGCTGATAAAATGCTTCGGGAGAACGGGTCACTAAGTAGGGGACAACTACCAAGCGTCCACCATATAACAAAGCTCCCCACATTTCCCACACCGAAAAGTCAAAAGCGTAGGAATGAAATAGACTCCAGACATCTTGACTATTGAAATTATACCAAGCATCTGTAGCGGCAAATAATCGCACGACATTGGAGTGATTGACTAAAACGCCTTTCGGTTTCCCTGTGGAACCGGATGTATAGATAATATAGATTAAATTCTCTGGTTTTGCTACGCTTTCGGGGTTTGAGGTGATATTTTGAGCGATTTTTTCCCATTCTGTATCTAAACAGATAAGTTGTGCTTGATGTTCAGGAATAGACTTGACTAATTTTGCTTGAGTTACTAACACTTTTACCTGAGAGTCTTCTAACATGAAGCTCAGGCGTTCTTGGGGATAATCTGGGTCAAGAGGTACATAAGCACCACCTGCCTTGAGAATACCTAATAATCCCACCATCATCTCTAAGGACCGCTCAAGGGAAATACCGACTAAAGTATCAGCTTTTACGCCTAATTTCCGCAAATAATGAGCTAATTGATTAGCACGATTATTTAATTCTCGATAAGTTAAGGATTCATTTTCATAAGTTACTGCTACAGCATTAGGAGTCCGTTCAACTTGCTCCTCAAACAATTGATGAATACACTTATTAGCAGGGTAATCTACCTCAGTATTATTCCAGTCAATTAATAACTGTTGTTGTTCAACTTTAGTTAACAAAGGTAATTGAGAAACTCTCTCACTCGGATTAGTAATAATCCCCTCAAGTAGAGTCAGAAAATGACCGTTCATTCTCTCAATAGTCTCGCTATTAAATAGGTCAGTATTATATTCCCAAACCCCCATTAATCCCGTCTCTGTATTTTGCATTGATAGGGTTAAATCAAACTTAGCTATTTCAACTTCTAAGGGGAAAGAATCAATAGTTAAACCCGTTAACTCTATTTCAGATAAGGCAGTATTTTGAAGGACAAACATTACCTGAAATAGAGGAGTATGACTAAGATTTCTCTCTGTTTGTAAGGCTTCTACTAACATTTCAAAGGGTAAATCTTGATGAGCATAAGCACCTAAAGACATTTCTCT
>NZ_JASJFF010000721.1:0-3292 GCF_030065435.1 Microcystis sp. M53603_WE2 | reverse complement strand
TTATTGAGATAAACTCTCATTAAGCTGGCGATCGCTAACTAGAGTGTGACACTTCATAATTCTTAGTAATCGCTAAAAGTCTTACTATACAAGGGCTAGAGCAACTTTTGATTTCAACGACTAGGGTGCGGAATGTGGGATTTAATTCCACCCACCTACTTAGGACTGTTTGACAAACCAGGGCATAATTTTTTTGAGGACAATGACCGGTGAGCAACCCGACAATTATATAGATTAATGCTAAAAAAGACTTGACAAAATCCCTCGATTTGACCTATACTTTTTATTATAATGGGAATCCGTGCCGAAATATATATAAGCCTTTTTAGTCTAGACTATTTAAAAAAAAATTATGCAATTACAACCCCAAAAAAACCTTGAAACAATATCAATTAATACACTTGATCGGTGAATCGAATAGGGAACCTTCGATCGAGTCGAGGGGGAATTAATCAGCAGTAATCAAGTTCGCCTATTCGTTGTCACGATTTGGCTAAAACGAAATCTAGATCATCAATTTCAATTTATCACCCTCAAACCTCGAAAGGAAAAATAAACCATGGCGCAACTATACGAAGAAGTGACCCTAGCCCGCGACGTTCCCGAATACAATCTTAAGCAGGGTGATTCGGCGATTCTTGTCGATATAGTTGCCCATCCGAAGGGGGGTGAGGAAGGATATGTTTTAGAACTATTCAACGAAGTAGAAGAACCGGTTAACGTCGTCATTGTCCCGAAATCGGCGATTCAAGAAGAGGAAAAAGAAGGTTCTTCGTTACTTGGTATGATTCGATCGGGTGGCATAAATCGACTAAATCCTTATAGGGCAAGAGACTCAATTGATTAGCTCGTTCTAGAGCGAAAACAATTGACAAAAATCGCAGTAATGTCTGTCTCTATCGGGGTTTCATTCCTTATAACCCCCTCCATTGGATAACACAAATAGATTAATGGCAAAAAAGAGTTGACAAAATCCCTCGATTTGACCTATACTTTTTAGTATAATTGGAATCCGTGTCGAAATATATATAAGCCTTTTTAGTTCCGATAATTAAGTGGTTCTGATTAAATAGAAGATAGATTTTGTCTTTGATACCCCCTGCCCCCTAGTATTGATTCAAGGTAGGGTTGATTCAAGGTAGGGTTGATTCATGAATCAACCCTACCTTGAGGGCGACTTTTTCCCCGTATTACCCTTCTGCCGCTGCCGGGGTTAACCTCGACTCTACAACAATGGTTATGGAAGTCGAAAACTGGTATCATCTACGTCGCTGCTGTCAGCCTGCTTTTGAATGTCTTGTTCGTCCCGCTGCCAGTCGGTAGCCCCTCTCGAAATCACCTCACCATGACGACAACAACTCTGACTCCCGCACCAGTTCAAGCGGCAGAAAATTCCCCAGCACCCCCTGAGTGGGTAGATTGGCAAGTCGCCCATCAAATTCCGGGACGGCTGCGAATTCGCATTCCCCGCCTCAATTGGGATGACGAATTTGCCAGACGCTTGCAGCGATCGCTGCTTAGAACCACTGCCATCAGCGAGAGCCGCATCAGAGAGCCAGATCCAAGCGAGAAAGTCGGGGCTAGGAATCAGGGGACTTGGCCAACTTTAGGGATGCCGGCCTTAACCTTGGCTGTGGCGATCGCTGCTGCTCCCCTAGAACTGCCCTTCTCGATTGTGGGGGGAATTGTCCTTGCGGCTTCAATTCCTCTCTGGCAGAGGGTTGGCGAAGCCCTCACCCAGCAGGGACAAGTGACAATAGACTGCCTCGATGCTCTCTGGTTGAGCTACCAACTGCTCCAGGGCAACGGTGTAGCTGGCGCACTCGCCCTCAATCTGGCGGCAGTGGGAGAGAGCCTGCGCCAGAGCAAGCTCCAACAGCTAGAAGACGAGCTATACCTGCTGTTCGAGCAAGAAGATGCAGAAATCCACTGGCTTTCCGACCGGCAGCGGTTCGCTCCCGTTCCCGAGGCAGATCGAGAAGGGTGGCTAGATTCCGTCGAAAAAACCGAACTACTCCAGAACCTCAAACCCGTCGCCCAAGGAGCGATCGTCCCCACTTTGCTCCTGAGTGGCACTTGGGCAATCCTGACGGGGGACTTGGGGCGAGCGAGTGCGGTGTTACCCCTCGACATCGGGGTTTCTCTGCGGGGCGTTACTCCCTTGGCAGTGGTTTCGGCCCTGACGGCGGCAGCGCGACAAGGCGTTTACATCCGCAATGCCAGGGTACTGGAAAAGTTGGCTCAGGTGGATACTCTGGCCTTTACCTGCGAAAGTTTCCAGGACTTGATTACCCCGGAGCTGCTGGTGAGTTGGGGCATCCCTTCTGAGTGCATCCACTTCGCCACCGATGCGGCTGCTGTTGAGTGCCTCCGAGAACAGTTGCGCCGCCAAGGTAAGCGGGCCGCTTGGATAACCGACAGTGGTAGTGATTGCTTGGCTGCCCAGGAGGATCAGGTGGTTATTTCTCTAGGGAGAGGGGAATTTGCAGCGGCCGCAGATGTCATCTTCCACAGCCACGATCTCCAGCCCCTCGGCTACACCTTTGCCCTGGCGAGGCATACCTTTGCGACTGCAGACAGGAGTTTGGCGATCGCTACTCTGCCCAACCTGTTAGTGGTGGCAGTCGGGGCATTTTGGGGACTCAACCCGGTGGCTGCCGCTGCGATCAACGGTAGTTCAGCCATCCTCGCAGAACTGAACAGCCTGCGCTCCCCGAAACCTAACCCCTTTTAAATTGGTGCGTTAAGCTGTTCGTAATTTATAGTTATTTCAAATAAGAACGAGACAATAGTCGGCACAATAAGTACGAACCCACATTCCGCACCCTCAACTGTCACATTGGCCGTCCCCCTCTAGAGACTTGAGTAAAAAGACTTAGCTGGTGAGGGTTTTCTCTGCGCCCGCTAGGGGGGTCTTGAGCCCCTAATTAGGGCTTGCTGAATAAATCAGATAGGAAAAAGTTATGATGCTAAGGGTAAATTCTGTTTCTTCAATGATAAGTGATTCTGTTGATAATTTTTCATTATTAATAAGTCCCGAAAATATTCCCGTTAATTAGCTTTAACTTTCTGCCCGATCGTATCGGCAGCGGTAGTGGAAACCATGGCCGCCATGACTTGTTCGGGGGAAACCGTAAAAGGTAAACGATGAATGTCCGAATTAGGCTGACAGGCAATTGCGGCTGCGTGGCGCAACTGGGCAAGGGAAACATCTCTTAATCCTAAATCCTCTAGGGATTTCGGTAAACCAATTTGTTCATAAAACTGGATTAGTTGCCCCCGGGCCGATACT
>NZ_JASJFF010001282.1:0-1119 GCF_030065435.1 Microcystis sp. M53603_WE2 | reverse complement strand
ATCCTTATCTGGCAAGAGACTTAATTGATTAGTTCGCTCTAGAGCAAAAACAATTGACAAAAATCGCTAAATGCCTTTCTCTATAAGGGTTCCATCCCTTATAACCCCCGTCCATTGCATAACACAAACCGAAGAGCCAGATATTGGGGGGTTACACAAGAGCTAGAACCTCTGGAAATGCGTTACAAGGGAGATCCTTGCAACGAGGTAATCTAAACATATTGACTTTCGCTGTATAATCCAAATACAGTCTATCAACTCTCTACTTGCGCTTAGAAATTAGTTGAAGGCTTACCCGATAAGAGAGCTAGAGTTTAGAGACTGTAAGACTTTTGCTAGAGTTCTAGAAGAGGGCTAAAAAAATAGCAAACTAAGAAAATTTCTCCTTTGCTACTTTTGCCGTGAACAACTATGTTAAAGAAAGTCAATTATCTGCGATCGCTATCCTGTTTCCTCGCTATAATCCTCTGGAGTAGTCCTCTCGGGATTAACTCTAGCCTCGCTGTCAATGATAATTGTCAACTCTCCGAATCGGAAATCAAACAACAAGAAAATCTGCGTCAAACTTCCCCCCAAGAATATAACATTTTATTGCAGAAATATGCTGAACAATTGCGCTTTTGTCGTTCCCGACACTGGTTACAGGAACAAGCGATCTGGTTACGTCTTTACTCCTGTGATACCCGTCCAGGATCGATAGAAAGTATCCTCGATCGCATCGTGGCCAAAGGTTATAATATAGTTTATCTGGAAGTTTTTGCCGATGGTCAAGTCTTATTACCTCCTAACAATAATCCCACGGTTTGGGATAGCGTGATTAAAAATCCCGGTGCTGGAAATGTGGATTTATTAGCACAGGCGATCGAACAGGGACATAAACGCGGTTTAAAGGTGTACGCTTGGTTATTTAGCCTCAATTTTGGCTATGCTTATAGCTTAAAACCCGATCGACAGGAGGTGTTGGCACGCAATGGTAAAGGACAGGATAGCACCTCTTTTGTCGATGATCGATCCCAAACTTTTGTCGATCCCTACAGTAATCAAGCGCGACAGGATTATTTAATTCTCCTAGAAGCCATTTTACAACGTCGTCCCGATGGAGTTTTATTTGATTATATT
>NZ_JASJFF010000097.1:0-1490 GCF_030065435.1 Microcystis sp. M53603_WE2 | reverse complement strand
CCGTTTGTCGCTTGGAAACGGGGAAAATAAGTAGCTGGTTATAATTAAATTAAAAATGAATTTTAGGTTCGATCCCCCCTGCCCCCCTTGATAAGGGGGGTGCCGATCCCCCCTTAATCCCCCCTTGATAAGGGGGGTGCCGATAGGCGGGGGGATCTGATAACTTTTAACGCCTACCTACTTAGCGATCGAGTTTTGTAGATAACAAATTTCCCTAATTGTATAGTAGAAACTGGGGATCGGCTCTTAATTCTCTTGACTTTCTCCTAACTGATTTTCCTCTAAAGCTGTTATTGGTTTTTCTTCGCTCGATCCGATCCAGATCGCAATCATTCCGGCGATAGGAATGGATAGAAAAACCCCTAATAATCCCGCAACTCTTTCGCCGATAAAGAGAGATAAAAATAAAATTACCGGGTTTAATTCTAGGGCATTGCCCATAACTTTAGGGCGAATAATATTATCTTGAATTTGCACCAAGACAACACAGACAATAAAAGCTTTAACGGCAATTGCTAGTCCCTGGGAGGTAAAAGTCAAGATAGTTACCAACAAAATGCCCAGGGTTGCCCCGATACCAGGGATAGCATCGATAACACCGAGAATGCTCGCTAAAATTAGCCCATATTTGATTCCTAATAGGGAAAAACTTAAGAAACTCGTCACCGATAAAAAGAGCATTAACAACAGTTGCCCGCGAATAAATCCCAGAAAACTTTGTCGAAAAGACTTGGCAAAACGCTCCCGGTATGCTATGGGGAGAAGTTGCAAAAAACCTCGCCAGAGTTTATCACCGTCGATGAGCATATAAACACTGATCACCGCCCCGAAAATGCCCGTAAAGACACTGGAAAAAACTCCCTGTACGAGCGATAAACCCGTGGCTAAACCGGTTTGTAAGCTTCCCACCATTTTATTTAAATCTAATCGATCAAGAAAGTCTTGAAAGGGTAAAAAATCTTTTTGACTAAGGGCATCGGTAAGATTGAATAGTAGTCCTCTCCCCTGATTAACCGCTTCTAATCCTATGCCTGTGACTAATCTAAATAGGAGGATAAAAGCTACTAGGGTGGTAATAGCAATGGCTAGTCCTCTCGGTAGATAACGGGATAACCAAACCACGGGATAATTTAATAGAGCGGCCAGGACTGCCGAACCAGTAAAAATAGCGATCATCCCGTAGAAATAGTTAATTAAGATAATTAGACTCCAGCCACAGCCAAATAATAATAGATAGCGCACTAGAATCGAGTTATTCAGAGTTTTCCAAAAGGAGCTAGAAGGGGGCATAAATAAAGCTAGAAATAGGATTTTAGCATTTAGAATTGTTTTAACAAAGCTTCCCGCATGACCGAGACGGGGACGGGTTGACCTAACCAGATTTCTAGTGCGATCGCTCCCTGATTAACTAACATTTCTAACCCATCAATAATTCTTATCCCTCTAGTCCGGGCCAACCGGAGAAATTTGGTCGGCCGGGGATTATAAAT
>NZ_JASJFF010000878.1:0-4319 GCF_030065435.1 Microcystis sp. M53603_WE2 | reverse complement strand
CCGATCGATTTTTGGGGAACGCACCATGCACATTTATTGCAGCTGTGATCCCAAATCCTGTTATAATAAAACGAGTAAAGACGAGGTTTTAGACCCGATTTTTTTGATACCATTTGGTGAATAATCGACCTCTGGTAAGCTAGGGAGCGCCAGAGCAGGGAGAGCAGAGCTTTTGTACTAAATTTTCCTGTCTTTTTTCTCCTCCTGTCTCGGATTCTCCTCAGCTAAGGTCAGATTTTTGATTTTTGCAGGAGATCTATAGCGGTTTTCCCAGAAGTTAGTCCCGATTGAATCTATCAAGGGATTTACCATACCTTACCCGAAATAATAGTGAAATTTTGTGACAAAGTGCAGCCAGATATAAGAATCTTTGCTAGATTTCTAGAAAGCTTCTGTGATAAGTCTCCTTAAAAGGAGATTGTTTGCAGTAAGCTAATCTGGCTAACACGCTTTTGGGCGTGATATTGGGAAAAGTTCGGGCGATTGCGCCTAAATGGGGTGATATGCTAGAAGTTGACCTATATTGTTACTCTGGAGAGTGTTATACGGAAAGTCTCTTTATAAGATTTAGTTATACATCTTTTATGCTGAGACACAATAAGCAAATTGCTGCGAAATTGTAACATTAGCAAATCAATCTAAATTTTTATGCCATTTGAATTAATTATCACTTCCCTAATTGGACTATTTTCGGGCGTTATTTCACTTTATGCAGATCCCAAAGATAAGAAACATAAAATCTGGCAATTCATTTTACTAGCCTTAATAATTGTGAGTGCTTGTAGTACTGTATATTTTGGCTATCGTAAGGAGCAAGAATCTAAAGCAACAGAAGCAAAAAAAGATTCCCAGATCAAGAATCTGAGCGATAATCTATCTCAAGTTAATAAGCAAAACTCCGAGCTATTGCAAACTGTTAATATAATGCAATCAAAACTCGATGTAACAGGAAGTGATACAAAATTCATTCGCAATATTCTTGAGAAACTTGGATGGAGTCAGGAGAACATCAACAATCCGAATAAGGGTCAGATTGGTCAGAGTTTACAGGCTAGTCAGTCACTAAACAAAATTAGTGGAAATGCTGATCAAAGAAGAGGCATCACAGTACAGTATTTTCCCAAAAATGTAGATCCTAATATTGTGAAATCGCGGCTAGAAGCTTTGGGTGTTAAGCTAAATACATCTGCTTCCCAACTTCCAGGAGTACCTACAAATGCTATTTGGTTTGGTTCAGGAGTAGACATGAATACCGTAAAAGCAGTTGCCTATACATTGATTGGAGCAGGAGTTGAGTTAAAAATGATTCGCCAGTTCAATAATTCGCAAGGTCGAGAGTATTTAATCCAAGTGGGAGGAGATGGTGAATGCATAAATCGTCCAACCTTAACAGTAGAACGAATCAGAGCTATTCAAGAATTCCCAAAACAGAGTGAGGTCAAAGGTTGCCGAGCAGACTTCTAAGAGTATGTGTTGGAAGCCGTAGGGTGCGTTCCCTAAGGCGACTCCTACTGCTCCACCGATCGATTTTTGGGGAACGCACCATGCACATTGATTGCAGCTGTGGGTTAAAGTGCGATGCGGAAGGCACTGGGTAGCAGATCGCTGATCTTGTAGAGACGTAGTAGGATGGGCATTAGCTCATCCTACAGACCTGTGAGATATTATAGAGGGGTCTCCAGAAGTCAAATCGTAATCAGGAGTTAGTATATGCAAGCAATCCTTTTAAGCCGTGAAGAAGTTGCTCAACGTGCAGAGAAACTGTACGAAAGCAGAATCCGCCAAGAGGTGGAAGTTGAAGAAAACATTGGCAAGATGGTTATCATTGACATTGAAACAGGTGACTACAAAGTTGATGAAAATGGCTTACACGCTGCTGACTTATTGAGCGAGAAACACCCCCATGCTCGGCTCTTTGGGATCAAAATTGGCTACAACGTTGCTGCCGCTTTTGGTGGGGGTGTTATGGAGCGTGTAGTTAAGTGATTTCAGGTATTGTGGCTAATGGACACCCGCTTATCACTATCCCATTTCGGATTCCAAATCGCGCTGACTTTCCGATTGAGTTTGTAGTAGATACAGGATTTACAGATGAGCTTTGTTTACCACCCGAAGCAGTAGCATTACTGAATCTTCCTTTCAGGTACGATATGCGTGCGAATTTAGCAGACAACAGCCAAGTAATGCTGCCTCTTCACAAAGCAATTATTATCTGGAATGGTGAGGAGCGAGAAACTCGTGTATTTGCCACAGGGCGGCGACCCCTGGTTGGAACTGCTTTATTAGATAGCCATGAACTTGTGATTCAGTTTACGGAAGGTGGGTTGGTAACGATTGATGATTTGTAGTGCGATGCCGAAGGCACTGCGTAGCAGCACGCCGATCTTGTAGGGTGCGTTCCCTAAGGCGACTCCTACTGCTCCAGCGATCGATTTTTGGGGAACGCACCATGCACATTGATTGAAGCGCCGATTCAAATTTGAAGTGCACCACTGGGGGGCTTCCGATGAGGCGGCTCATCAGTAGTAGAGCGGGAGCACTTCGTTAGAATAAATCAGAGTATCATTAAGGCAAAATACTGAGTTGAGGTCAACCCTATGGCAGTTCGTCAACGGCGTTATCCCAAAGATGAGTTAGCCGAGCGAGGGCAAAAACTCTACGAATCTGGCATTCGGCAGCAAGTCGAAGCCGGTAATGAAGGTAAGATTGTAGCGATCGACATTGAAACTGGAGAGTTTGAAGTCGATGAAAACGTTGTGCCTGCAACTAATCGACTCTTTGAACGTCACCCCGATGCCCAACCTTGGATCATTCGTATCGGACATCGCGCTGTTTATCATTTCGGGGCACGGAGTTTGAAGAAAAATCCATGATGGAAGGTGTTGTAAATTTGCGGCGTGAAGCCACGCTAAGGATTGTAGTCGGAAACTCAAATCGGCAACTGCAAGCGGTTGACGCGGTGATTGATACTGGGTTCAATGGATTTTTATCTTTGCCCTCTACAATCATCGCTACATTAAATTTACCTTGGAGTGGTTCTGATTTTGTCACGCTGGGTGATGGCAGTGAAACTTATTTTGATCTGTACACTGGGACTGTGATATGGGATGGGCAGTACCAAGAGATTGATATTGCAGAATCAGAAACAGAGCCTCTACTAGGAATGGCGCTGCTTTACAGATATCGGTTGCAGGTCGATAACATTGAGGGCGGTAAGGTCAAGATTGAAGCCTTATGAGCCAGTGCTAGAAGAGATTCGGTGAGGCGCGGTCTAACAACGCAGCCGTAGGGTGCGTTCCCTAATATGGCTCCTACTGCTCCAGCGATCGATTTTTGGGGAACGCACCATGCACATTGATTGAAACTGTGGGTTAAAGTGCGATGCCGCTCCTCCCGCTCAAACCCCGGAACCCTCTGCTCTCGTTGGTCTGGGGGCCGTCGTCGCTCTGGGGGCTGGCTTCAAGCGCCGCCGCGCCTAGGCAGACAAAAACTAAGCGTTAATTGAAGGTATTACAACAGGATATCTGCAAGGGTCTCTTTTTTTGTGGGTAATTGTGAATTAGAGAAATTGACATATAATAAGAGCATAGAGCTAAATATACCTTTAAAATAGCTTTTCTCATGCCTACCGTCCTTCAAGTTGGGCCTTACAGTTTTATCTTTTTCAGTTCAGATCAACGAGAGCCAGCCCATATCCATGTCAAACGCGATCGCAAACTCGCTAAATATTGGCTTGATCCCATTACCTTAGAGAAAAACCGAGGATTCAAAGAACATGAATTAAACCAGATTGCTAAACTAATAACAGAACATCAACCCGCAATCCTAACCGCATGGCATGATTACTTTGACCCTTGAAACCGAGCCAATTGCCCATCAAGTGACCCTAACCGACGATAAATTAATAATCGACCTAGCCGACGGTCGCAGCATCACCGTTCCGCTAACATGGTACCCTCGTTTACTGCACGCCTCCCCCGCCGAGCGTCAAAATTGGCAACTCTTAGCGGATGGATGTGCTATCGAATGGCTCGATCTAGATGAGCATATTGGTATCGAAGGACTATTA
The DNA here is from genome assembly GCF_030065435.1 of Microcystis sp. M53603_WE2. Taxonomy (NCBI): domain Bacteria; kingdom Bacillati; phylum Cyanobacteriota; class Cyanophyceae; order Chroococcales; family Microcystaceae; genus Microcystis; species Microcystis sp. M53603_WE2. The sequence continues at coordinate 250 of NZ_JASJFF010000878.1, read as the reverse complement.
GCTGGTCGGCGCAGTAGCGAGAGTTCACGCTCCCTGAATCGATGGTTAACAACTCGCAGACAAACTGTAACCGAGTAAATGGGGACAATGTTTCTGTTGTGCCACCCAAACTCCTCCATTCTTGCCCTGTAATTTATATCAAAATTTACTTAGGGTTTGCTGAATAAATCTAAAAACCTTGTTGGGTAAGACTTTTAGACTTTTTGTCAATCAAAAAGTACCAGGTATGGGAGTGATCAGGGGGAAAATT
>NZ_JASJFF010001356.1:0-2708 GCF_030065435.1 Microcystis sp. M53603_WE2 | reverse complement strand
TGTCAGTCTGTAGAGCGACCATAAGACCAGAACAGAGTAAATCTGTTAAGGCAGGTGCGAAAAATCCTTCGGGAAAGAAGCAGAAACTCAAATCGTGAGGTTTGGGAATCGCCGTCCGTTTTACGGCGGCGAGGATGTCAACTGTCTTTACTGAAATTATGCGCCGCCGCCGTTAAACAAGGTGATGCACAAGTACAGCAATTTGTCAAGTTAATTGAGGTGCGCGATCAGCTAACCGCTCAATTAGCCCATCGTCCCTCCCTAGAACGCTGGGCAAAAACCGCCCAAATCAGGGTGTCTGAGTTAAAAAATGCTTTAAAAGCAGGGAAACAGCGTTGGGCGCACCTAGCGGGCTTAGAAGTGGGGGAATTAGAAGAAATTATTGCCCTTGGTACCCGTGCCAAAGAACAGATGATCAAGGCCAATTTACGTCTGGTGGTGTCGGTGGCCAAAAAATATCAGAATCGCGGTTTAGAATTATTGGATTTGATTCAAGAGGGAACCCTGGGTTTAGAACGCGCCGTCAAGAAATTTGATCCCACCAAAGGCTATCGTTTTAGTACCTATGCCTACTGGTGGATCCGTCAAGGAATGACAAGAGCGGTCGCAACGCGCTCGCTACGCGAGATCGCAACTAAAAGCCAGATTATTCGCTTACCGGTTCATATTACCGAAAAACTCAACAGAATTAAGAAGGCACAACGGAAAATCTCGCAAATGCGCGGTCGCACTGCGACCGTAGAGGAAATTGCCCAAGAGTTAGCTCTGACTCCTGAAGCTGTGCGGGAATTGTTGATGACAGTGCCGCGTTCGGTTTCCTTAGAAATAAAAGTGGGTAAGGAAAAAGATACGGAATTATTAGACCTTTTGGAAATCGAAGCAGTGTCTTCAGAAAATCATTTTGTCTATGAATCTTTGCAAAGAGATATCAGAGAACTATTGGCAGATTTAACCACTCGCGAACGACAAGTGATTGAATTGCGCTATGGTTTTCTCGATGGTAAATCCCATTCTTTGGCTGATATCGGTCGCACTTTGGAATTATCCCGGGAAAGGGTACGACAAATTGAGTTGAAAGCTTTGCAAAAACTGCGTCAATCCCAGCTACATAATCACATTCGCGATTATTTTGAAGCGTTGAGTTAGTTAGGGTATGTGGAAAAAGTTTTTCCTGGGGGCAGGGTGTGGGGAGTATTTTCAGTGAACAGTAATACTAAATCCTGTTATTAAAAACTGATTATTTATTCCTCCTTTTGCCTATTGCCTCTTGCCTATCCTGATATGTAGCCTATACTCAACGGATTTAGTATAATCAGTGATCTGAAAATACTCCCTATTTTTTAAGGAATTTCTGAAATGGAATTCAGTCTGTCTATATTTGACTATACTTTTACTAACTATTAATATGTCCAATTTTGTTTCGTCTGTAGGGTGTAGGTTCCGTCGCGCACATTGACCCGATGGGGGATCAGCTTCAGGTCTCGGAAGATATGAGCTTGGTGTTGTAGGGCCGTCAGAGAGCGATCATCGATCGGGATAATGGCACGTTCAGAGGCCCGTTGTTCGAGATTAGTCACGATCGCCGGATCGATCTCGTGGTGAGCTGCCAAGCGTCTCGTCGCCTCTAACTCCTGTTGTTTCGCCCAGGCACCCGCCTCGTTCACCTCTTCTAAAATCACCTTCAGTACATCGGGATAATCTCGCACCAATTCGGGAACCGCATAATAATAGGTCGGCACTTCTAGAGAGGCGTTTTCCCCGAAGATGCTCTCCAAATCGGCCAACGATCTTCCCGGATAGGTGCGCGTCTCCGTGGGCGAGTAGGGAACCCACACCACCCAAGCGTCGATCTCACCGCGACGGAAAAGCACCAGTGCTTCCGGTTGGGTTGCATACACCGGTTCGATATCGCTTAATTCTAGATTCACTCTCATCAGGGCGCGGATGAGGACGTAATGGGCGCTCGAACCCCGATCGAAGGCGATTCTTTTTCCTTTTAAATCCGCCAACGTCTCTATTGGCGAATCCTCCGGCACGAGGATCGCCTGACCTTTGGGGGCGGTATATTTTTCCTTGGCTACCCGGACGAAGACGTGTTCGGCCGCTTGGGAGAAAATACTCGCCGTACCGCCACCACCGCAGAAGTCGATCATTCCGTTACTCAAAGCCTCGATCAGAGAGGAAGCGGCCAGAAAACTTGTCCACGTTACCGTCACCCCAAAGGGTTTTAAGCGTCTTTCCAGAAAGGCCTGGGCGCGGAGAACTTCCAGATTGGTCATGCCCTCAGGGTAGCCGATCTTGAGGGTTCCTAACCGCCGCGCTTGTTTGGCGAGGGGAGTGATAGGGTCGGGGGTTGAGCGCTTGAACCAGCGATCGATCAGGATACAGAAGAGAATTCCGGCGATAAATAATCCCACGGTTTCCAATAGCCGGGGAGTGGTATTCCGGGGGAATTTAAAGCTATCGACGAGGTTCAGAATCGGGTTATCGGATCGAGAATTTTGACCGACGGCGATCGTGTGGGAAAATCCAGCCAGGAGAAAGCTCCCGACCAGGCTGGTCACAAAAAGCACCGCGGGACGAACTCCCCGCCAATTTCGCCACGGTTTCCAGAGACACTTGATCGAACGGTGGAGCATGGGATTTCTCGCAGAAAACAAGATTTATCGTCGGGCAAGGAGACAAGAGGGAAGGGTTTCCCAACTCGA
>NZ_JASJFF010000899.1:0-9350 GCF_030065435.1 Microcystis sp. M53603_WE2 | reverse complement strand
TTGGAACCCTACTGGTAAACAAATCACCGTCAATACCCAATTTTCTGCCGGAGCAACTCCAGGGGATCAAACCTTTTCTGATTACTACGGAAATACGGAGCCAGGTCTCAATCAAAGCAGCCGACTATGGAATAGTTTGGATATTGTTCCCCATGCTTGGAATATTGAGCAATTACAGCAGATTACTACCCTGTATCAATCTTGTAATATTCCTAAATCTTCGAGAATTGCACTATTAGTTAATAGTCAAATTCAGAAAGTGAAAAACTGTAATTATCTGGCGTTAAATCCCAGCACTTTTGCCATGAAAGGTGAATGTGGCGTTTTTCCTCAACCGCAAACAACTCCCCTGAAGCAATTTCTGCAAGAAGCCTATTTTCAGCATATCCAAGCTTATTTCAATCTTCTGGAAATTGACTGGCCGCTGACAGAAAATGTGGCTAATGCTCTCACGCTAACGGATCAAGATTTAGATGATATTGCCACTAAGTTAAGCTAATTATTCTATACTACGAACAGATTACCAAGCTTTAGGCTGAAATTGAGGATCGTTTAAAATAATTACATTGTCTCCTGACTGAGCTAAGACAAATAATCCTTGACGATAAGCATAAAGAGCAATATCGTCGGGGACAACCATTCCGGCTACCGCTCCTAATGCTTTCAGATTCTGGTAACGAGGCATTAATCTTTTGAATTTTTCTAGTCGCTCTAAATGTTCGTCAACATCGCTTTGAGTCAGTTTACTTTTCACTTCAATTAAGACGGCTTCGGTATTATTAACTACTAATAAATCTATTTCGAGTCCCCCTTCGGGGCGTTGGGCTGACACTCCTGAGTATAATTCATGAACATCAAGCCCTCTTTCTTTAAATAATCTTACCGCGGCGGGACGAATTTGCCATTCGACAAATTCTCCCAAGCGATTTCCGAGTTTTCCTAGCTGTTTATCAACTCTCTGGCTTTGCTCTTTTAAAAGTCTTTCTGTTTCTTGAAAACGGCGATCGCTTTCTTGACGTTGTTCTCGCATTAAACGTTCTGTTTCTTGAAAACGGCGATCAGTTTCTTTTTGAGCTTCGACTAATTCCCCTAATAAACGCCAGACATCATCAGCGGTTGTGGCCATCAGATTTTCCCCTTAGATTTTTATTTCAATTATTATTCTACCAAGCTTTAGTCCGACATTGTGTGCTTAGGATTTCTTGGTCTTAAAATTATTTTTTTGAGACTTTCTTCTGGCTTGTGACAACTAGGTTAAATAAAGTCAACATTCCCACTGGATAAATTTGTAGAAGAACAAAGAAGAGGATTAATTGCCTAAGAAGGGCAATGTAAAGATTGGTTAAATTTTTTACATCGGCCACTTGACAGGGGGGGGATTGTGTATTCCGTTATTATCAACTATTGGAGTTATCGCAGGCAATAGGGAAAAAAAGCTTAAGCTTTGTGGGAATTTGCCGCACCCTACTTATCCTTAACAATAGGTTTACTGCTATAAGTTTTGACCCAACAGGAACTAATTTCCTGTTCAATCGTTCTTAATAAATGAATCCTCAATTGAGTCACGTTTGTTATTGAAGATAATCGATGATTCAATTACCCAGGATTGTTCAATATCTGCTCAATATAGCAGGTGACAAGGGGAAAAAAGCTTAAGCTTTGTGGGAATTTGCCGCCTCCTAGTTGTCCTAGCTGCCTTGGCGGTTGCCAAGTAGAGAAAAGCCAGATTATTTAATTTCAACTCAATCCGTATTAGGAGAATTTTTGTCATGGCTGCGCTTGCAAATATGAATCTTATTGGCGTTCCTCATGCCGTTGAATTAATCAGCGGTATCGGCGTTGGTTTTAATTGTTTTACTGGCAAGCAGATGACGAATGCTTTGGCAGCCAATCCAACAATTCAAAACTTAGGCACTAATTCCCAAAGTTTTTTTAAGATTTGTTATTCGGCTGAAGATTTTAATAATACCGTTACCAATTCCTTAGGCGTTTCGGCGCAGATTAGCTTAAAAAAAGCCAGCAATGATTCCAGTTCTGGTTCCGATTCTAGTTCTGGTTCCGATTCTGGTTCTGGTTCTGGTTCCAGTTCCGATTCTAGTTCTACCTTTAGCGACCCTTCAGTAAGTTCAACTCTGAGCCTATCTAATGCCTTGTCTATCAATGATACTTCCGTCAGTGTTATTGTTTATGCACGGGTTGAGAACATTCATCAGGCGCTGAGTCAATGCCAGTTAAACAGTAGCATTACTGTACCGACAACGCCAAGTGAATGCTTGAACTTTTATCAACAGTATGGCGATAGTTTTGTGTCTGAATTGACGGAAGGGGCGGAGTATGTGGCAGTTTTTGTTTTTTCTTGCCAAACCAAAGAAGACCAGCGCAGTTTACAGGCGGCATTGACAGCACAGGTGACAGTGAATGTTTGTGATCATATTTCGCCAACGCTGGGCGCTAATTTGACTGCTGGCTTAACAGAAACGCTGAACAATACCACCGTGCGTTGTCAGATTTATCAATCTTTAGTTGGTAGCAGCGCTAGTTTGCCGACCTTTGCCAATAGTTCAGATGTGAGTCAATTTGTCTCTAATATAGTTTCAACTGCACAAAACTTGAACGCCAATACGCCAGTGGTGTTTGATTTTGCGGTAACTGGCTATGAAACCCTGTTTGGCAGCAGTTTAAGCGCCTCGTTTATGAATATTGCGGCTAACCGACAGATTTATCTTGATTGTATTGCTCCGACCCTGACAAGTTTAGGGTATCTTGCCAGCAAATATCAGTGGATTGCTACTGCGTATCAGGCTTATAAATATAGCGGCGATACCACGTTTAGCACCAACCAAAAGCAGTTAAATAGCGATATAAGTAACGTCAATAGCTGGATTAGCAGTATTGCGGCGAACCCAACACAAACGCCGAGCATTGCTAGTTCAATTAATCCGCCACTGAGTTTAATGAACGGCATACCGGTATTTAATTATTTAGTACCGACGCAACCGCTGTTTGGGGATACCAGTAACGAGCCGTTTCAGGATATTGATGTCGGCTCTGAGGTGAGTACCTCGAGCAGCACCAGTACCAGCACAACAGCGCTAAATGCAGGGATTAATGGCTCAATTTATGGTCATAACAGCCCAACCGCTTCGGGTACTTATTCGCAAGCCACCAGCCAAACTACGGGCATAGCGACGGCGATATCGAATATTCCGGTGCTTTATATGATTACCGTTTGGGGCAATAACAATGTCGCCCAGTTTTATGCCTCTTACAACACACTAAACTATACTCATCCATTTGCTCATGGTGCTGCTAATGTGTCTTCATGTAGTGGCGCAACCCTGTTTTTAACTGCTACTAATCAGGATGATGGTGTCGATAGCTTGAAGAATCAGGTGTATATCGACAAGATGAGCGGTCAAATCTCCAACGGCGTGATTACTCAGTTGAGTTTTACCGACAGTGCTAGTCACAGCATCACCCAACCGACAAGCACCAGTGGTAGCAGTTTTAGCTGGAGTTTGCCAGCAGCAGCGACGCTGATTGGCTTTCAGGGTTATTGCAACAGCAGTAATCTCCTCGGCTTGCAGCCAATTTGCATTATCGTACAGCCAGCAAAATGGTTAGCGCCATCGATTGAGACGCAACCGTTTGTCAATACGCTGCCAGTCAGCACCTTGGGCGTGGGCTATAATTCTTTTCTTGGCAGTGCTTTGCCGAATTCCGCACTAAACAGCAGCGCCTGTACCAGCGTTGACCAGGGGGCGCAAAGCGAAGTCATTATGAAAATTTGCGCCAGTCGCCAGTCATTATCGGAAACTTTGAGCAAAACCAGGGGATTTTCCATTGGCATACCAGGCTTTAAATTGAGTCACACCAAAACCAAAACCAAAACCATCCAAGTAACCGATACCGATGTGACGCTGGTGCTGATTACCCGTGTGGTGACATCGAGTCCGGTTTATACGCAATGCAACCTATCTCCCACGTTGGCTAATTTAACCACAGAGCAATTGTTCACTGAATATGGCGATTCATTTGTCTGCGCTACGGTTAACGGCGGATTGTATGTGGCGGTATTTGTGTTTCAATGCGATAGTAGCGCCGTACAGGAAACGGTGCAAAAAACCCTGAGTGCCAGTGCGTCGATTAAATCGGCCTCTCTCGATGCCAGTTTAAGTTCCGATGTGAGCAATGCCCAAAGTTCCAAAGGTGTTAATCTGATCTGTTACCAACAGGTTATCGGTAGCAGTAGTTTCTCTTTACCAAGTATGACTGGCAATGCCGAAACCGATGCGGAGGCTTTGGTGCAGACGGCCAGCCAGTTTTCTGCCAGCCATGTAGATACGCCTTGGCTGCTGTCATTTACCACGATGGGCTATGAAGGGCTGTTACCCGCCTCGGCTTTGAGCAGCTTCCAACCGATAGTTACCAACCGCCAGACTTATCAACTACAAGTCGCGCCTACTCTGACGCAGCTTTATGGCATTTGGTCTGAGATTGAGAACATCCTCCAGATTTATACGACTTACAATTACTACGCAGACCCTAATATTGGCTTTCCCATCAGGGGACAGCAACAAATGGTCTATAACGCGATCCAAGAATTGACCGCCTGGCTGACGGATGTTGCCGCCAATCCGCAACAGGCCGCTACCTCCCCTACTGACGGTTCCTGCGATCCCCTTGACATTATTGCCAAAGGGACTCCCAGCCTTAATTACAGCATAACCATCACCCCCTGTAACAGCAGCAGCAATCGATTATCGCCGCTGTGGGGCAACAATAATTCGGTGTCCTTTCAGGATATTTGCGCCGGACAGCCATTTTTCAACAGTAATACAGCCTTTAATGGCAATTATCCAGCGAACAGTACGCCGACACCACTTTGTTTAAAAGACTTGCCCAAGATCGCTGCTGTTCAGTTACATGGCGGCGATTATGTTGATCAGCTATCAACCATTTACAGTTATCAGGCTGGGGCCCAAACCTTTAGCCATGGCGGAAGTGGTGGCGGACCTTGTTTTAATCTGAATCTAGCCGTTGATGAATTTATCAGCAGCGTTAGTGGGACTTGCGGCGATTATATCAATCAACTCACATTCCAAACCACAAGCTCCCAAGACTATACGTTCCCGCTATCACCCTCCAGCACTGGTAACACAATTAGCTGGACTGCGGCAGATAATCAAATTTTGCTAGGTTTTCAAGGTTCCTCCGGCGATTATCTCAATCAGTTGCAATTGATTGTCCTGAGTCTCAGTCCAGCCAAATGGGCAGCCCCCCTACTGGATGACCTCTCCTCCCCCTTGCCTTGTCTTCCCATCACAACCGTGGGAATTGGCTTTAACAGCTTTAGCAACAGCGCTATGCCCAATGGTGCCTTGGATTTATCATCCCTGACTATCGGCGATCAAAACGCTACTGGCAAGCAGTGGTATCAAGTCTGTTCCTCTGGTGAAAGTTTGTCAAAGACGCTGAAATATGCGATCGGCGGCGGTGCTGACGATGATTCCTTCCATCGTAAAGTTACGCGCACGGCGAAGGTGAGCAATCTATCCGTAACGGTGGTGATCTATGCCTCCCATGAAAAAACCAGCCCGATCATTAATGGCACACCGCAATTAAGCAGCAGCGCACAAAGCTTGTTTAGCAGTTCACCGACGCAGTTTTATAGTGCCTATGGCGATAGCTATGTCTCTTCGGCAGTGTTGGGTATGGAATATATTGCCCTGTTTGTTTTTGAGTGCAGCACTGTTTCGGAACAGCAATCAGTCCTCAACAGTTTAAGCGCTCAGGGAGTGGTGCCAAGTGATCCGCCCATCACTTTAAGCGCTAATCTTGCCAAAAATATTACTCAGGCGGTGTCTTCACTAACCCTTGATTTCTACGCTTACCAGGTGATACGCGGCAGTGATACGCCCCTGCCCAATCCATTTAACAGCACCGGCAGTTCCAGCAGTTCCAGCAGTTCCAGCCAAGGCGCAGCACCGTTAATGAAGGCCTTGAATCCTGAAATCAGTAAGTTATCCCTTCCCTACGCCACCAGCAGCACCTCGACCAGCGATCCTGCTAACAGCGTCACTGTAACCAATGTAATCCAAAGTCTCCTGGCATTTGCCAATGGCTTGAGTGCCAATAACGTTACTGGTTCAGGCATCGCCCTCAGTTATACCACCGCTGGTTATGAGAATCTGGTTAGTGAAACCAGTAACTGGCAATTTCTCGCCAGTAATCGCCCAGTCGCTGATGCCATTAACAGCTATCTGGGTACTCTGGCCACCATCAATAACCAGATGCAGATTGTTGACGATTTGTATCAACGTTATAACTACACTGGCGATGCCACTTTTGCCGCAAACTGTGGGCAGTTGAAAAGTGATTATCAGGCGTTGCGATCGCAACAGATTAGTTTGTTTCAAAATCCGTTTACTGCCTCCTCCTACCCAACACAACCTCAAAGTATTACTAATGGTGTACCTACGGCTAACTGGTCAATCGTTACCGGACCAATCTGGGGTAATGATGCAAGCGCCGATTTCTGGGATATTAACAGTTCAATCGCGATCGGCTGCGAAACCATCAATGGCGGTACTGTAACCACAGCAACGAGCAGCAACAACAGCAGTAACCCGACACCACTCCGGTTGGGCCAACTACCGCTGTTGATTTCTGTTTCGATTTGGGGTGGTGATTATGTCAACCAAATTGGCACAACTTACCAATCCCTCAACGGGACCCAACAGTTTGCCCACGGACAAGGCACGGTGAATGCCTGGCCAGCACTCAACTTGAGCAAAGGAGAATTTATTACCGAAATCACTGTCATCTATGGTGATTATGTGAACGCAGTTCAATTCAGCACCAACTATGGCCAAACCTCCTTGCTTGCACCTGCCAGTTGTGATTCAGCTTCCGTTGCCACTTGGAGTGTTCCTGGGAACTGCACTCTCATCGGCTTTCAAGGCAGCAGCGGCGATTATCTGAATCAATTGCAACCGGTGTGTCTGAGTTTTTCGCCTGCTACTTGGTCGTCCGTATCTGTATCTGTCGACGAGATTCTTTTTCCATACACTCAATGTATCGCGGCAATGACTTTTCGTTCTGTTGAGGGTGTAACAAATGAATTGGATAACTATAATTTTTTCGTCTCTGCTTACCAAAGTGGCATCTCAGTTGGTCAATTTTCACCGAATCCAACCCCGCCAGATTATGTTTTACAAGTGGTGAGTAATCTTGATAATAATGGTAGCGGTACCACGGCTCTTGAGTTTCTGTTTGATCAGGGCAACCCTGGGTTTACCCCACCCTACTATTTCGTTTCCGGATCTTACGCTGGCAATATTTGGCTCAACAGCATTACTCCCGCTACTACTGGGCAATTTACAAGCAGTAATGTTACGACTCAGATCTCTGAACAAAGTGAACCCGATGCAGCAATTGCCGGACTTTTTTATTATGCCGTCACAAGCTATCTCTATGTAGCAGCGTCTAATGGCAACCTCTACTGGTATTCAGTCGGTTGGGCTAACGGCGTACCGAGCTTGTCTTATGTGGGTTCAAACAAATCTTATACGGCGGAAGCTCCAGTATCTCTGACCTTTTTCCCTGCGAACACGCTAACTAATTACGATTGTGTGCTACTCGGCGGCATATCAGAGGCCACGGGGGTTATCTTCAATGCTAAGAACCCATCTTCAACTCCTACCCTTTACGGGTATTTAGAGCAATATTGCAAGCCGATGGTGTATTCATCTGCTGTTTGTCAAGGAGCAAATGGTCTTTATTTTGCCACACTTTCGGGTAATTTACACTATCAGCCCTATAGTGGTTTCAATGCTTCGTTAGCTCCTATTTGGACAGTACCCAGTGGACAGGTCATTTTATCTTTAGCCTATTCACCAAACACCAATAATGTAGCTCCGGGAAATTATCCAGATGGAGCAATCTTTATTGCCACGGCTCCGTCCAACCCCTCTAATTCCTCTATGGGCAGTATCTGGGTTGTTGATGTCAGTAATAATACGGTGGGCAATGCCGCCCAACAGGATGCAACTATCTCAGGGTCCCCTTGGGCGATCATTGCTGATGCCAATCTGAATTATATGTGTGCAACTGGTTCAGGTGGTGTTTTCCTGAGTACCTTGGCAACTGATAATCCACAATCAAAGATGTTAGTCCCCAATGTAGGGTCTCCTATTGCATCGGATTCCTCTTCCTCGCTCACTGTTGTTACCGGTGCCGCCTTGGATTTTACACCATGAGATTCTGACACCACATGATGAATGTCTATTGTCAGGCATAATCAGTGGAGTGTTTGGGTTTCGTTCCTCAACCCAACCTACGAAACTAACCAGTACTAATTTCTTGCTCGATCGTCATTCATAAATAAGTCATCAATTTAGTTGAATTTTGCTCAAGGAGACATCAACTATGACTCAATTACCCGGAATTATTCAAAGTGCGCCCAATCAATCTTTGGGGTTTGATGCTGATTCTGTAATTACCAAAGCTACCGCCCAAAAATTTGCCAGTCAGGGTTACAAATTTTGTCTCCGTTATCTTTCCTTGGGTGCAGGAGAAGCACCGGGGGATTTAACCTACGAAGAAGCTCTTAGCATTTTACAAGGAGGACTGGCGTTAATGCCTGTGCAGCACGTTTCTTCCCCTGGTTGGGTTCCTTCCGCCCAATTGGGAACAACCTACGGCGATAATGCGGCAAATAATGCAATTTCAGTGGGTTTTCCCAGGAAAGTAAATGTTTGGTTAGATCTGGAAGGAATTAGTTCTGAAGTTTCAGCCGAAGCGGTAATTCAATACTGCACAAGTTGGTATAATGCTGTCGCAGGCGCGGGTTATTTACCCGGGTTATATGTGGGGGCTAATTCGATTTTGAATAGTCAGCAACTCTATGATTTGCCTTTTCAACATTATTGGCAATCAGAAAGTACCGTTCCCCCGGTGGCGGTTCGTAGTTATCAAATGGTACAGTCTTACGTTGGTGAACCAGTTAATGGCATTGGCATTGACCAAGATATTACCTACATTGATAAGGAAGGCGGTGTGCCTCAATGGTTAATTTTAACCTAAGTTTAATCTTTGGATAATTGACTTGACGGGCAGGTATCTATACATTGATGTTATGCCCTATACTATATAGGGTTTGCTGAAAAAGCTTTTCCTGGGGGCAGGGTGTGGGGTGTGGGGTGTGAGGTTTTACCAGTTTTGAGGTGGTCAACTACCTAATTTTCAGGGAAAAAGTACCTGAATTTTCCCCCGATCCCCGCAATGGCTGGCACTTTTTGAGGGGAAAAAAGTCCAAAAGTCTTATCCAACAAGGTTTTTAGATTTAT
>NZ_JASJFF010001112.1:0-4808 GCF_030065435.1 Microcystis sp. M53603_WE2 | reverse complement strand
GATGCTGCAGAATACCCCCTCGATCATCACTGAATATGCCAATATTAGCTTCTCTGCCCAAGAAATACCCATTTATTGCCTTTTGGGGGTTTTAGCGGGCTTATTGGGGGCTTTATTCAATCAAGGCATCCTTTTTTGTAGTCAGCTGCAGCGGCGTTGGCGGTTATCTTTAGCTTGGCGCATCGGTCTGGTCAGTTGCTTATCGGGAACGGTGGTGGCTTTTTTACCCGACTTTTTTCGAGATAATACCGGTTTACGCGAATTTTTGCTGGCAGGGGAATTAAGTTGGCAGAATACCGCCCTCGCTTTTGTGGTCTATTTTTTCCTGACGATGATCTCCTATAGTTCCGGCGCTCCGGGAGGACTCCTCGCCCCCGCTTTGGTGTTGGGATCCTGCTTGGGGTTTCTGGTGGGGGGAATCGAGACGAAAATGATGGGTTTCGGCAGCGAACCTAGTTATACTTTAGCCGGTATGGGGGCTTTTTTTACGGGAGTAGTCAGGGTTCCGGTAACGGCGATCGTGATTGTCTTTGAACTGCATCGCAATTTTAATATTGTGCTGCCCCTGATGTTGACCTGTGCCGTTTCTTATATCACTGCCGAAAGCATTCACCCCGGTTCCCTCTATCAGCATTTACTTTCCGCTAGTGGTATTATTCTCAACGAAGAAACCCCTTCTAATGATGTGTTGGCCCATCTGTCGGCTATGGATGTGATGCAATCGCAGGTGGAAATTCTGCCGGCGGATTTACCCCTGGGGGAAGTGGTGAAAATTATGTCCCGTTCCCATCATCGCGGTTTTCCCGTGGTGGAACAGGGGCGACTATTGGGGATTTTTACCCAAAGTGATCTGGATAAATGGCGATCAAAAAACAGTCAAACAGTCCTACGGGAGATCATGACTCCCAATCCGATTACTGTGGCCCCCCAGGCAGCTTTAACCGATGTTTTATTTCTCTTAAATCGCTATCAGCTTTCCCGTTTACCCGTTACCGACGGTCAAAAACTGGTGGGGATCATCACCCGCACCGATATTATTCGGGTGGAAGCCGATCAATTGGGGGGAGTTTGTCAACTGCCCCAACCCAGTACCCCTTCCTATGTGGTTTATCAAACTCGTTCCCCAGCTGTGGGAATAGGCCGGATTTTATTACCTATTGCCAATCCTGACACCGCTACTGCTTTGTTTAAAATTGCTGCTGCGATCGCCAGTGAACGCAATTATGAGATAGATTGTCTCTATGTGATTACTGTGCCTCGTCTTAGTTCTCCGGCGGAAGTAAAGGTAGATACACGGGAAGGACGCAAATTACTTCATCGTCTGGAAAGATTAGCCCGACAGCAGCATATCTCTGTTCATACACAAATTTCTGTGGCTCAGGATATCGCCGACGGGATTTTAGCCACGATTCGCGAACGACACAGCAATTTATTAATTATGGGTTGGACGGGGGAAAAATCCACTACTGGGGCGATTTTCGGGTTTTCAGTCGATACTTTGATCGCTGAGGCTCCCTGTGAAACCATCTTGGTAAAATTGGGGACAAAGGATTGTTTTCCCAACGATCTTAATCGGGAAAGGATTTGGCTGATTCCCACTGCCGGAGGTCCCAATGCTCAACGAGCTTTAGCATTATTGCCTAGTTTGCTGTCTTTGTCCGAGTCTTCGGATCATCCCGAACTTTGGTTATGTAAAATTTATTCTCCGACGGAGTTACTGCCAGATCTGTCCACTTTGGAAGTTTTACAAGCATCTTTACAAAAAGCGATCGCACAGCCAGTCGTGCCTTTACCGATTCGTTCGGCCTCTCCGGCCGAGGCGGTAATTAATCTGGTAGAATCGGAAGATTGTTCCTTGGTGCTTTTGGGTGCATCTAGAGAGAGTCTGCTCAATCAGTTATTAAATGGCAATATCCCCTCGACGATTGCCCGTGCCGTTAATTGCACTGTGATTCTCGTGCGAGGGGAATTATCAGATTAGTTGATTAGCTAGGCGGAAGCTAAACTTAAACCGAAGGGTACGGTATTGTCAATTTTCGCCCCTTGACTTTCCTCTAGGGAATGGGGGTAGAATATTTCCCCCTCTAGTTGACCATCGGAGTCATCGTCATCCCCATCGCTGATATAAAGGCGTTCACAGGGGATGTTATCGGAAAGGATGGCACTGGCCATCATCCCCGTATGAATCTCTAAGAAAGCATCCGCTAGGGTCTCAAATACTAAACGCTGCCCGGGGAAAACCACCCTTTCAAAATACCAGTTAGCAATATTGGTGATGCGAACAATTTGAATATGACTGGTCGCATTGACATAGCAACAAAGAATACTATTTTTCTTGCCGTTGGGGAGGGGATCGAGAATCTGTGCCATAGCAATTGGGGTGATCTTAAAGTGGGTTTGTCATCGCTCCTTCACCCTAACATCCTTTGATCCCCGATAGTTGTAAAGATGATTACATTACTCTGATAAAAATCTACCCATCGCTCTTTCTGGTGATAGAAAGCGGTTTTTATTAAAAAATCATTAAATTTAACTAATGCCTAGTTTTGGCTATTTGTCAAGGGGGGAACCCCGTTTTTTTTGCTGTTTTTCTTGATTTTTTGCTGGGCTATTTATCGCTCAATTTTGTTAACGGTTTCAGGATTATAAAAACCGAGGTAATTTTTGTCAAGTTAGATACCGCTTGCTCATGGTCTCCTCCATCTGGTTGACTAAAAAGGGTCGGCCTGTGGTTAGACTGATAGGTTTGACAGTGCTGGGGAGAATAATCCCTCGATTGTTCGGGGTTTCTCCGCAAATTTCCCCGGAGAATCCCCGTCTTTTGCAAGCGGGGAAATGTCAACTCATCAATCTTGGGACTCTATCAATCAATTTTCCCAGTCGAAGCGGCATTAACTATAAACTTGCTAAAACCTCCTTAGCGGCGGCCAAAGTCCGTTCGATATCGGCCTCTGTGTGAGCTAAAGAAGTAAAACCAGCTTCAAACTGGGAAGGAGCTAGATAAACGCCTCTTTCCAACATTCCCCGGTGAAAACGACCGAATTTAGCCACATCGGCCTTTTTGGCATCTTCATAGTTATGTACGGGGGAGCCAGTGAAAAACATTCCGAACATGGCGCTAATATAACCTCCAGAAACGCTGTGACCAGCATCTCTAGCCACTTTCAGCAGCCCTTCAGTTAAGGATTTAGTCACTTTATCGAGATATTGGTAGGTGCCGGGGCGCTGGAGTAACTCGAGGGTTTTAATTCCCGCCGTCATGGCCAAAGGGTTGCCGGATAAGGTTCCCGCTTGGTACATCGGGCCGGCCGGAGCCACCATCGCCATAATATCAGCCCGACCGCCGTAGGCCCCCACCGGCAGCCCACCGCCGATAACTTTGCCGAGGGTGGTTAAATCGGGGGTGATGCCGAATTTTTCCTGAGCGCCACCGTAGGCGATGCGAAATCCGGTCATTACCTCATCAAACATTAATAAGGCTCCGTATTCCTTGGTTAATTCCCGCAATCCCTCTAAAAAGCCAGCATCCGGCACGATAAAGCCGGCATTACCCACCACTGGCTCTAAAATTACCCCGGCGATCGAGTCGGGATTTTCGACAAAGAGGGCTTTTACCGCTTCCAGGTCATTGTAGGGGGCGGTTAAAGTGTTGTTAGTGGTGGTTTTGGGAACCCCCGGCGAGTCGGGTAAACCCAGGGTGGCTACACCAGAGCCGGCTTTAACCAGGAACATATCGGCGTGACCGTGGTAACAGCCCTCGAATTTGATGATTTTATCCCGGCCAGTAAAAGCCCGCATTAAGCGCAGGACGGACATACAGGCTTCGGTGCCGGAATTGACAAAACGCACCATTTCAATGCTGGGAACGGCATCAATCACCATTTCAGCGAGAATATTTTCCTGGACACAGGGAGCGCCGAAACTGGTCCCTTTGTCTAGGGCCTCGTGTAGGGCGGCAATCACTTCGGGATGGGCATGACCACAGATAGCCGGCCCCCAAGTTCCCACATAGTCGATGTATTCGTTACCGTCCACGTCGCGAATATAGGCCCCTTTGACGCTTTCAAAAACGATGGGTTGACCACCGACGGATTTAAAGGCCCGCACGGGGGAACTTACACCCCCCGGCATTAATTTTTGAGCGGCTGTAAAGATTTCTTTCGATTTTGTTGTTTGATACGAAGATGTGCTAACCAATCCTGTCTCCTTGTCTATTTGAGTCTATCGGTTTCGGGGAATGCCCGGAGCTTTGTTTTGTTAACTTCCTGCTGCTTGTTCCATTTTAAAGATCACTGGCCTACATTTGACGCAATTTTTCCCTAGGAAGAGCGCTGGTCGGCTCAAGTCTCGCTCTTCTTGACTTATAGCTTGATGGTTAACAGCTGATGTAATTGGCTGAGAAAGGGCAAAAATTTCACTTTTGACAATTTTTCCACAATCTTTTCAGAATTGCAGTAAAAACCTAGCAATGGGCGAAGTTATTGCTATTGATAGATTTTAGCCCAGAAAGAGCGATCGAAAAAAGCTCAGGTTTTCCACAGATTTTCCACAGGGGAATTCTTGCTATTATTTCTTAGCGTACAAAAAAACTATTCCTGCTTTGACATCCTCACCGCCGTAAAACGGACGGCGATTCCCAAACCTCACGATTTAGGTTTCTGCTTCTTTCCCTTGCGGGGTTCCGCACCTGCCTTAACAGATTTACTCTGTTCTGGTCTTATGGTCGCTCTACAGACTGACCCCGCAAGCCCTGCGGCCAAAATATTTTTACTAGCGTTAACATCTCGGTCATGGTGTGTCCCACAGTC
>NZ_JASJFF010000556.1:0-1343 GCF_030065435.1 Microcystis sp. M53603_WE2 | reverse complement strand
CTAGAACCTAAACCAAAGGGACTATCATTAGCTAAAGCGATCGCTTCATCGATATTTTTGACTCGAAATAGTAAAGCCACCGGTCCAAAAAATTCCTCTTTTTCCCCCGGAGAACCGACAGGAATATCGGTTAAAATCGTTGGTAGATAAAAGTTACCTTTTCCCTCTAAACGTTGACCCCCCACAAGGACTTTACCACCCATAGCGACGGTTTTTTCGACTTGATGGGCAATTTCCGAGACGATCGATACCGTGGCCAAAGGACCGATATCAACAGTTTCATCGAGGGGATCACCAACTCTTAAAGCTTGGAATTTGGCCACTAATAACTGTTCAAATTGAGCGGCGACAGTTTCCATAACAATAAACCGTTTAGCGGCGATACAAGTCTGACCATTATTTAACAATCTTGCCGTCACTGCCGTAGCCGCTGCCGCCTCGATATCGGCAGTATCTAAAACGATAAAAGGATCACTACCTCCCAACTCCAAAACCACTTTTTTGATCTGTTTTCCTGCGGCGGCCGCTAAACTCATCCCCGCCGGTTCACTACCGGTTAAAGTGGCGGCTTTTACCCGTTCATCGTTAATTAAATCACTAACGCGATCGGCCCCGATCAAAAGAGTTTGAAAAGCACCTTCGGGAAAACCGGCTTCTAATAAAATTCTTTCCACCGCTAAAGCTGATTGGGGGACATTAGAAGCGTGTTTGAGTAGGCCGACATTTCCCGCCATTAAAGCGGGGGCAGCAAAGCGAAATACTTGCCATAAAGGGAAATTCCAGGGCATAACCGCTAAAATCACCCCTAACGGTTGATAACGGACAAAACTGCGACTAGCATCGGTGGTAATCAGCACATCTTCCAGATAACCGGCGGCATTATCGGCATAAAAACGACAAACCAAGGCACATTTGAGGACTTCTGCGATCGCTGATTTGATTGGTTTCCCCATTTCTAAAGTCATGGTTTTAGCCAATGCTACTTGATCCCGTTCCAAAATATCCGCCGCTTGCCGTAACCACTGTCCCCGTTCACTGATGGCGGTGCGGCGATACTGCTGAAAAGTGGCCTCAGCTAGGGCCAATTTCGCCGCCAATTCCTCCGAGGTTAGAGGGGTAAAAGTCTTGAGAATTTCTCCCGTGGCAGGGTTAACTGAAGCGATACCCATATCCCAATTGTCTCCTATCGAGGGCTATATCTCTAGTTTAGTTCTCCGGTTGTCCCGCTGCTGACATAATTCGATCGCTAATTGGATCGCCGCTTGCATACTCTGGGCCCTAGCGATGCCAAGACCGGCGATATCAAAAGCCGTCCCGTGGTCTGGAGAGGTGCGAACAAAAGG
>NZ_JASJFF010000942.1:0-12656 GCF_030065435.1 Microcystis sp. M53603_WE2 | reverse complement strand
GGAAAATTCTGGGACTTTTTCCCTAAAAATTAGGTAATTGGCCACCTCAAAACCGGTAAAACCCCACACCCCACACCCCACACCCCACACCCTGCCCCCACCGAAAAACTTTTTCAGCAGACCCTACTTATCAGGACAGGCACTCATGCAAGAGGCAAAAGGGGGAATAATACTAAATCCGTTGAGTGTAGGCTACATATCAGGACAGGCAATGGGCAATAGGCAATAGGCAAAAGAGGGAATAAATAATCAGTTTTTAATAACTGGATTTAGTATAAATAATCGGTCTTTAATAACTGGATTTAGGCTCACTGCTTACTGCTCACTATCGCCTATTCCCCGCTCTCGACAATTATTTTAAATGCCTAAAAGTTTAGCCTGAAAAAATATTACTTATCTTGATTCTTCCTGACTGAGATGACGTAGTTTATCCCGAAAATAGCCAAAGCTGGGCGATCGATTAATATCCACATTCATCTGAGGAGAAATATTTTCTGCCCAGACTGTTTTCTCTTGACCCACAGAAGCGCCACCTAACTTAGATAATTGTTTCGCTCCACCTCTGTATATAGCATCTGCCAGTTTTTCCCAAGTACCACAGATACTATCATTAATATAGGAATCCAAGATAGCACTTTTGGCCTGGGGATAAGCAATTTTTATGGCATTAATATCACCTAAATACCAAGCTTCTCCTTCTTCAACAGCAATACAGAAGTAAATTTGGGATTGGATAGCAGATTTTTCCAGACAATTGCTTAATTATTGTCGAAATTCTCGAAAACATCGATTATCCAGATCGCAAACCACGATCAGTACAGCAGCATAATTATCAGGGTAACTAGAAAAAGTTTTATCATATCCTTGAATCAGTTTAGGTAGTCGATCGAGAAGAATCCGTTTGCTAGGATCGGAAACAGACTGTAAGTCTCTGGGAATATGACCACTGCCTTTATAGGAATGAACCCTAAATGTATGACCTGCATTCATGTCAATAATCTTAGGAATTAGAATATCAAGTGCTTTTTTTCCCGACGAATCCTCAACCAAAATTTCAAAGTGCATGACCTTATCTCTCATCTAAGTAATCACTATACCAAAGACTACCAAGGGGCAATCCTTCTGAGACGAGATTCTTGATTAAGGGATTGTCACTGGCCCGTTTAATCCGAGAAAACCCGTCATCACCTTTTTCCAGAATCCAAACTTCTTCCGGCTGGAGAGCATCAACAAAATAAGGTTGATGGGTGGTGATAAAAATTTGAGAACGTCCTCTCTGTCCTGTGGCGTGTTTTCTAAATTCTTGAGCCAAGGTTTCTAATAGTTTATGGTATAAGCCGTTTTCTGGCTCTTCAATACAGATAAATGGCGGTGGGGAAGGGTCTTCTAACAGTAAGAGATAGGCGAATACTTTTAAAGTACCATCGGACATTTGCTGTACATAAAATGGGTCTTGGAATCCCCGATCATTAAATTTTAATAGTAGTCGATTATCGGGACTTTTTTCTGTACTAATTTTTTCTATACCCGGTATCTTACGAGAAATACTATTAAGTATATTCTGAAATTTCTTGGAATGCTCTCTTTCCATAAACTGCACCACATTACCGAGATTATCTCCATGAATATTCAGATGTTTCTGGGGTCCGGCTAGGGGCAAACTTCTGGCCGCATCGGGAGTAAAATAGCTGAGATACCATCCCTCAATAAATCTCCGAAATAGGGAAATTCTCGGATGCTGTTTGAGAGAACCTAACGTAGCAATTCCTAGTTTCCGCTTATCATTCAGTTCCACTAACTCCCCCCCATCCTCATAATCTCCTCGTTTAATTTTTTCTATTAACTTAAGTAAATCAAAATGGTCTTGACCTTCTTCTACTTGTTTCCCTTCTTCTTCTCCTTTCCAGACGATTCCTTTCCCCTCATCGAGGAGTAAAAATGAAAAAGGCCATCCGGTCTTTTGACCTTTTCTTCTCTGTCTGAGTCTTTCTTTTTTTACATAAGGTCTATTATCGGTATCTAGATCAATAGCTAATTCATAGGTAATTGGTCGGTAATTGTAATCTTCTTTGTAATAAATCTGAAATTCAATGCTTCCTTCCTGACCCTGGGAACGAAGACGATCAAACCCACCCCGACCTCGCGCATCACAAGCTTCTTCTACTCCTCCTTTAAGACAATCAGATAAAAAACCGAACGCATCAAAAAGTGTGCTTTTTCCCACACCATTTTTGCCGATAACGGCCGTCATCGGTGTCAGAGAATCTCGATTTTGAGTATTCCATAACTTGCCCAGAGTTATATCCTTGAGCGCTCGATAATTTTTAATCCTCAATCCCTCAATTCTGGCCATTATTTAGTCCCGTTTCTCATTACTAAAGTAATTTGAGCAATTTCTTGATAGATTGATTCTAGACCAGTTATTAATAGAGTTCTTGCCTAATTAATTTTTGAGAGTTCAAAAATGAGAAAAATAGGCATAAAATTGCATAAAATCCTTAGATAGAGCATTTAATTGATTAATGCTCATTCTTAATTCTCCTGACTACTGACTACTGGCTACTGACTCCTCACCTAAGGTCAGATTTTTGATTTTTACAAGAGGTCTAATTACTGACCCGATTCGATCGCTCCTTCGGCCTCATGGACAATTGCCCTCAATCGATCTAAAGTTTTCTGGTCCACCTGGGTCCATAATCCCCGTTGTTGAGCCTCTAACAATCTTTCGGCCATATCTCGCAATGCCCAGGGGTTTTTCTCCTGAATAAATTGTTGTACCTTGTCGTCAAATAAATAAGCTTCGGCTACTCCCTGATAGATAAAATCCTCCACCAGATGAGTAGTGGCAGAGTAGGCAAAAATATAATCTACGGTCGCAGCCATCTCGAAAGCGCCTTTATAGCCGTGTCGCATCACTCCCGCTATCCATTTGGGGTTAACCACTCGCGAACGGTAAACCCGGCGAATTTCTTCCTCTAGGGTTCTGATGCGGGGATTTTCCGGTCGGGAATGATCACCAAAATAGGTGACGGGATTTTTGCCGGTTAAAGCCCGGACACTGGCAGTTAAGCCGCCTTGGAATTGATAGTAGTCATCGGAGTCGAAAATATCGTGTTCCCGATTGTCCTGATTGTGCAGCACTATCTCTAATTCTTGCAGTCTATTTCTCAATACTTCCGGTAAAGAATGGGCAGTTCCTTGGCTATCATAGGCATAACAACTCCAGTTAATATAAGCATTAGCTAAGTCTTGATCATTTTGCCAGTTTTGTGACTCGATTAACCCCTGTAAACCGGCCCCGTAAGCACCAGGTTTGCAGCCAAAGATTCTGGCAGTAGCTCTCAGTTTCGCCTCCTTTTCTCCTAAGCCCTGACTTAGCCAAAACTCCCTCTCTGTCTTCACTTTCGCCGCTAAAGGATTAATTTTTTCCTCTTCCTCTTGACAAGCTACCGCATTTATGCAAGAATTAAGAAGATGTAGTATGCTGGGGAAACTGTCCCTAAAAAAGCCGGATACCCGAACAGTAACATCAATGCGAGGACGGCCTAAGCTAGACGGGGTAAGGATTTCAAACCCGACTACCCGACGGAAAAAACCATCCCAAAGGGGACGAATTCCCAGTAAAGCCATGGCTTCGGCCACATCTTCGCCACTATTTCTCATCGTCGAAGTTCCCCAGATAGAAATCGCCAAAGTGCGGGGATATTCGCCATTTTCTTGGGTATAACGTTCAATTAGTGCCTCTGCGGCCTTTCTTCCCACTTCCCACGCGGTTTCTGTGGGGATTGCGCGGGTATCGACAGAATAGAAATTTCTGCCGGTGGGGAGAACATCGGGACGGCCGCGGGTGGGAGCGCCGGAAGCACCACTGGGGACGTATTGGCCAGTGAGACCTTTTAAGAGATAGGTAAGTTCATCGGGGGTTTGTTTTAAAGCAGGAATTAACTGATTTTCTAGCCAAACCAATTCTTTTGCCGTATTTTCGCCTAGAGGTTCAATTTTCTGGCTAATTAAATCCTGAGCGAGACTTTCCAGATAGGTAGTAGTATCGTTATATTCCGTCAGGGGGTCGCAGTCGAGATGGAGGTCAAGGGCGATCGAACGGGTTAAACCGGGGCGGTCGGGACTAGGAGAACGAGCGATCGATTGGATTAAATCAATTAACTGCTGACCCTGGGGACATTGACCGAAGATATGTAAACCGTCGCGGATTTGTGCTTCCTTGAGTTCACAGAGATAACCATCCACGAGGGTGAGAAATTGACTAAAGGAGGCGCTGGTCGCAACGCGCTCGCTACGCGAGATCGTGCCTAGCTCTCGATCGAGATTAGTTTTCGCCACCAGATCGTTAATCCGCTCGCGAATCAGAGCTAAACGAGAAGGATCAAGAGATTCTGCCTGATAATATTCATCGATGAGGGACTCTAACTTTTCCCAATCTCCATACAATTCCGCTCGCGTCATTGGGGGGGTGAGATGGTCGATGATAACAGCTTGGGAACGTCTTTTAGCGCTGCAACCTTCTCCGGGGTCATTGACAATAAACGGATAGAAATTCGGCAGCGACGAGAAAGCAATTTCGGGATAACAATTGGGAGAAAGAGCGAGACTTTTCCCCGGCAGCCATTCTAAATTGCCGTGTTTACCGAGATTAATCACAGCAGTGACTTGGAATTCCTGTCGTAACCAATGGTAAAAAGCGAGATAGCTGTGGGTAGGTTCGAGGTCGGGGGAATGATAATTAAGAGTCGGGTCAAGGTCGTAACCGCGAGAAGGTTGAATACCGATAAAGACATTACCTAACTGGATGCCGGGGATAGGAAAATCCCTGTCCGGATGTCCCCAACGGTCAAGCATAGCGCTTTGATTATCGGGGGGAAGGGAGGAGAAATAATCTAGATATGCTTCTAGGGAGAGAGATTGATAGATAGGTTTTAATTCCCTTGTCTCCAAGTCATTAGTGATACCGGAAATAAGCAATCGCATTAATTCATCGCTATGGTCGGGTAGGTCGGTGAGGGTATAACCTTGGGTTTGTAATGCGCGAAGAATTTCCAGACCACTAGCGGGAGTATCTAAACCGACTCCGTTAGCGATACGACCATCCTTATTGGGATAGTTGGGGAAAATGAGAGCAATTTTTTTCTGGGAGTTGGGAAGGGAGGAGAGTTGACAATAGTTTGCGGTTAAATCAGCGACAAAATCAACCCGGTGGGGGAGGGGTTGATAGATAACTATTTCCGTTTCCAGTTTGGGATGTCGGGTGAGGACAGATTTAAAGGAAATAGCGCGGGTGATAATTTTGCCATCCATTTCCGGTAAAGCGATATTCATGGCCACATCCCGGGGGGAAAGACCTTGATAACCCTGTTGATAAGCTTCTAAACTGCTGCTGCTGAGGATAACTTGGAAGATGGGTTTATTGAGGGACTGCCAGAAGTGATGATTTTGTTTGTCTTCCGGTCGTTGGATAGAGAAGCTAGTGGTATCGAGAATTAAGTCTGGGGGATGGTGGGAAAAGAGGGTTAATAGTTCCTCTTGCACTTCAATTTCCCGCAGAGAGGAGAGAAAGATAGGGACAGTTTCCATATTTCTTTGGGTGAAAGCGCTGATTAAAGCATCGATAGCTTTGGTATTACCCGCGAGATAATGGGAACGATAGAAAAGTATCCAAGTCCGTGCTTGGGGTTGGGATAGGGTTATCTGGGAATAGATTCCCCACCTAGGGACAACCCTAGGAGGAGAGGGAGAATAGTCGAGATGGAGACAGGTATGCGCGATAAATTTAGCAGCATTAATCCAGTTATCTATCCCTGCTTCCGTGAAATAGCACCATAACTGATTAACAGTAGTCAGGGAAGCAGTGGAATGACTCATCAACTCTAAATCCGGTTTATCCTCTCCCGGGAGGACAAATAAAGTCGCACCGGTGTCCTCGACAATTTCCTTAACTACTTCCAATCCGTAGGACCAACTCCCACGTCCCCCCAATAAGCGAAGAATAATCACTCTTGCTTGGGATAGTACCTTGTCCCCATAGTTATCGATACTGTATTGCTGCTGTAACTGCGATAAATTGAGGGCGCGAATTGCGGGAAAATTATCGGGTAGATGGTCGATAGCTGCCGCTAGAGTTTGAATATCGGTATCAGCCATGGTGAGGAGAACAATCGGGGCCGGATTTTGGTCAATAATAATCACCCCTTCGGTATCTGCTGTCCAACCACCCGCTTGGGGAGCAATACGATGCATAAGTTTTGAGAGTCAGGTTAAATAATGATTAGGTTTTGAGAATCAGGGTCTCGATCGAGGGATCATTCTTAGGTAGATAGAGATGATTATATCTGTCTGCGGCAATTTATAGCAGTTATCTTAATGGTGAGGTGCGAAGTTTTCGTTTTGGGGAGCCAGTGGTCGGTCGTCAGGAGTTGATATCAAATTAGGTTACATTTCCCACTTATGAGAAACACTGTTAAGAATAGGGATTGGGGAATAGTAGGGGATAGGGAATAAGAAAACTTGACCAAACCCCAGTCCCCAGTCCCCCCATCACCTTACTGATGACTGATAACTGATAACTGATAACTGATGACTGATAACTGATGACTGATAACTGATAACTGATAACTGATAACTGATAAATGATAAATGAACGCTTCTCCCGCTTATGTTTGCTGTCAAGTGTTGTCATCTACTCACCTCGAACAAATTCGTTCTTGGTGGGGACAGTTGGCAATACAGGTGACAGCACCGAGGATTAGTCTAAGTGAAAGAGATCTTCCCCCACAGACAGGAGAAATCTATCAACTCTTGCTTTCCACTGACCTACAAGCTTTATTGTTAGCCAGTCCCCAAGGGAATAATTTTCAGTACGAAGTCCGCATTAGTTTTGAAGCGAACACGATTAAAAATTTTCTGCAAGGACTGGCTGTCAAGTCTCTCCACAACCCAAAAATTCAGCAGGGTTATCAAATTTTAAATCTGCCTCTATCCATTAATGTCAGCAGTTTTCAAAATAAAATTTTAGTCAAAATTCTCTCGATAATTTCTTCTCCGTCTGCTGATAGAGATTGTTCCCGCATCTTCTCCGTTTGTCAACCGGTAGAAGCTGCCCTATCCCAACAAATCCAACAGGAAAGATTATTAAACCAAGTCATCACGCAAATGCGTCAGAGTCTGGAGTTACCGGTGATTCTGGAAACCGTAGTCAGGGAAGCGCGGGAGTTTCTGCAAGTGGACCGATTGTTAATTTATCAATTTTTCCCCAGTACCGGTGAGGTAAAGGGAAAAATAACTTCCGAGTCGCGCATTTCTGACCAGATAAATTCGGTGTTAAATTTAACCCCCGAAGACGATTGTTTTTCCTATATTCCCCAATACAAAGAAAAGTACCGTCAAGGATTAATTCTGGCTGTGGATGATGTGGATGTTAACTATTCTTCTTCCTTCTGTTTGTCCGAATTTTTGCGACAACACCAAGTGCAATCAAAATTAATCGCCCCGATTGTGGTACAAGAAGAATTGTGGGGTTTATTAATTGCCCATCAATGTCAAGAAAAACGCCAATGGTTGCCGCAAGAAAAGAAATTTTTAGGTCAGATTGGTGAACATCTCGCCATCGCTATCTATCAAGCGCAATTATATTCTCAAGTACAGGAACAAAAAGATATTTTTGAACGCCGGGTAATAGAAAGAACCCAAGAATTACAAGATACTTTAATGGCCGCAGAAGCCGCTAACCTCTGCAAAAGTGAATTTTTAAATAATATGAGTCATGAGTTATTAACTCCCCTAACTTGTATTATCGGTTTGTCCAGTACCCTGCAAAAATGCTCGGCAGCTAGTAATTTTTTACCTCCCGACAAACAAAAACAATATCTAAAAGTTATTCAGGATAACGGCAATAAACTATTAGAATTAATCAATGACTTGCTTAATTTCTCGCAAGTTTCGGCAGGAAAAGCTGTTTTAGATATTAAACAATTTTCGCTAAAATATCTCTGTAATCATGTTTTAGAAATTATCAAAACAGAGGCAGAAATTAAAGAAATTAATCTAATTTTAGAGATGAAAATTACCGAAAAAGAGCATTATTTTTATGCCGATTATGATCGAGTTCAGCAGATACTTTTGTACTTGTTAAAAAATGCCCTGAAATTTACCCCCGAACAGGGTGCTATCACGCTGAGACTGTGGAAAGAAGGCAGTCAGGTCATTTTTCAGGTAGAAGACACGGGCATCGGCATTCCTGCTCAAAAAATACCGCTTCTGTTTGAAAAATTTACCCAGTTGGATGGCTCTCGTAAACGTCGTTATGGTGGTATGGGATTAGGATTGGCCTTAACTAAACAATTAGTGGAACTGCATCGCGGCACGATCGAGGTAGAATCTTGCTTAGATAAAGGTTCCATTTTTACCGTCCGTTTACCTCAACAAAAGCCCCCCAAATCCCAGCGCCAACCCTCGGATAATAATCCCCATTTTAATCACCACCATCCCACTGTAGTTTTAATTGAAAGTGACGAAGAAATTGCCAATCTTATTTGTGAGTTATTGATGGTGGCACATTATCAAGTTATTTGGTTAATCGATAGTGTCTCCGCTATCAAAAAAATTGAGATCGTGCAGCCAAGTATTATAATTGTCGATCGAAAAATGCCCGATATATATCATCTCTGTCACCTTTTAAAAAAATCTAGCCAAACTCAAGCCAGTAAAGTGCTAATCTTGAATGATACCCCTGAAATCAGCGTTAATTTTCTCGGTCGTCATGGCATTGACGACTATCTCCTCAAACCGATTCAACCCTCCCTATTGTTGGAAAAAATCCGCTATCTAACCGCTTTATAAGTAGGGTTTGCGGCAAAAAGTTTTTCGGTGCGGGTAGGGTGTGGGGTGTGGGTTGTGGGGTGTAGGGTGTGGGGTTTTACCAATTTTCATCTGGTCAATACTTTTCCTTTTTCCTCAGAAAATAGGACTTGAAAACTAACTATCAAATAGCTAATTTTCAAGTCCTTAATTGTAGGAATCCTAGACTAAATTAGGATTCACTCTCGATATAGATAAATAACAAACCCATAACCACGGCTGGCATTAACCAACAGACGATCGGGATTAAAATCCAAGGCAGATAAGAAGCTGCGTAGGCACCAGTCATGTCAAATGCTCCTAGTAAAAAAATAAGGAAATGATAATCAGGTAGAACAAGGGTTAATTATTGATTAAAAACCCCGCGCATGATGCCATCAACGACACCAAGATTTTCTAGGAGGAAATAGGCCACAAAAGCGCCACCCATACCACCAATAAAGAAACCGGCGGCGAATTGACTCCAACCCTCGGAGGATTTCAGCGGATCACCACTAGCGGCCTTACCTTGGAAAGAGACAAGACCATAACTAGCTAAACAACCCGTAGCCAAGAGAACCATGGCCAAAGCGGGGATTAAGCCGCCGAGATTGGCATATTCCGAGTCTCTCAGGGGACCCAGGACAACCCAGGGACCACCGAGGAAATAACCGTGGGCCATACCCACTTCTAGACCGCGCAGAATCGGAGCTAGACCGGGACGATAGGCAGGTAAGTTACCAATAAAAGCTTTGGTAAAACCAGAAGCGGAAATGGGGGTAGCTAGATGACCAATGAACGGATCATCATTGTAGGGTGTCACCACCTGTTTGTATCCAGTTTCAGCCATTGTGTTTGAGTTCTCCTTTTTCCGATCAACAGGAAAATTGATCATAAAACTTTAAGATTACACTTTAGGCCTAAGAATTACTTCAAGCAACCCCATCGATCGAGTTTTCAAGGGTTGACGGCTGAAACTCTCACAATTCGTTACATTTCTCTCAGGAGACGGGGGAGATGGGGAGCCTTGTTTCAGTGTTGCCAAAGGCACGGCGTAGCCGTACAGTAAACAGTAATCAGTGAACTGAAAACTCACATCTGATACTAAATCCGTTGAGTATAGGCGACATATCAGGATAGGCAAGAGGCAACCCCCCCGACGTCGGGGGGGCAAGAGGCAAAAGGAGGAATAGATAATCAGTCTTTAATAACTGGATTTAGTATGATAACTGCTCACTGATAACTGCTCACTGATAACTGCTCACTGATAACTGCTCACTGATTAAGGGATAATCAACACTGGACAGGGGGCAAGGTTAATAACTTTGGTGGTGACGCTTTCGGACACACCTTCGCTGGTTAATCCTAAACCGCGACAACCCATAACGATCAGGTCGGCATTAACTTCATCGGCCACATCACAGATGACAAAAGAGGGTATTCCCTCCCGTTCAATCATTTCCGCAGTGATGTCAGCTTGGGCAAAAATCGCCCGCACCGATTGTAACAATCTATCCACCGCTTCGATCGAACTCATCTTATCGTCGGGGGCAATTTCTCCGGCGGGTGTCGTTTCCACCACCGACAACAGGATCAAACGACTGTCAAAGATTTTGACTAATTCGATCACACTACTGGTCGCGTCACGACTTTCGCGGCTGTGGTCGATGGGAAATAAAATCGTCTCAAACATAATTAGCAAGTCTCTCCAATCAAATTTTTCTGGGCAAATCAGTCTTAGAACTGCAAAACTGATCCCCAAATCTGAAATAATCTTTGTCAAAGTAATTGCCGCAAGTAGCGATACCCTGATTTAATCTTTATTGTACGGTAAGCAATCTAGGAGGTTATGGGCTGTGCCAAAAAAAACAGTAGCGAATTTAACAGAAGCTGATTTAGCGGGCAAACGGGTCTTAGTCCGGGTCGATTTTAACGTTCCCATGGACAAAGCCACCGGGGCAATCAGCGATGATACCCGCATTCGGGCGGCACTACCAACCATTGAGGATTTAATCAAAAAAGGGGCTAAGGTTATTTTATGCAGCCACATGGGTCGTCCCGACGGTCAAGTTAAGGAAAATTTGCGTCTGACTCCTGTGGCTAAACGTCTCTCGGAATTATTGGGCCAAGAAGTAATCATGTGTCCCGATTGCATTGGTGAGGGAGTCACGGCAGCGATTAGCCAAATGTCTAACGGTCAAGTGGCCCTTTTAGAAAATCTGCGTTTCCACGGTGAAGAGGAGGCAAATGATCCCGATTTTGCCAAAAAATTAGCCGCTAATGCCGATTTATACGTTAATGATGCTTTTGGTACCGCCCACCGCGCCCACGCTTCCACGGAAGGCGTTACCCACTATCTCAGCCCCTCGGTGGCGGGTTATTTGATTGAAAAAGAGTTAAACTACCTACAAGCAGCTATTGAAACTCCCCAACGTCCCCTAGCGGCGATTATCGGCGGTTCTAAGGTTTCTAGTAAAATTGGCGTGATCGAAACTTTATTGGAAAAGTGCGATAAACTGCTCATCGGTGGCGGTATGATCTTTACTTTCTACAAGGCCCGCGGTTTAAGTGTTGGTAAGTCTTTGGTGGAAGAGGACAAACTGGAATTAGCCAAATCCCTGGAAGCGAAAGCTAAAGAAAAAGGAGTGGAATTCCTCCTTCCTACCGATGTGGTGTTAGCGGATAAATTCGATAAAGATGCCGAGTCCCAAATCGTCAAGGTCGAAAATATTCCCGATGGTTGGATGGGATTGGATATCGGACCTGAATCAGTTAAAGTTTTCCAAAAAGCTTTATCTAACTGTAAATCTGTCCTCTGGAATGGCCCCATGGGGGTGTTCGAGTTCGATAAATTTGCGGCGGGTACAGATGCGATCGCTCACACTTTAGCCGATTTAACCGCTACGGGTACAACTACCATTATCGGTGGTGGTGACTCGGTAGCGGCGGTGGAAAAAGTGGGAGTGGCGGAAAAAATGAGCCATATTTCCACCGGTGGTGGCGCTAGTTTGGAATTACTCGAAGGGAAGGTTTTACCCGGTATTGCCGCCCTCGATGAAGCCTAATTATCGCTAATATCTCAGGTTTAAACAAGGTGGGTCCTGGCCTGCCTTTTTTTATGAATTAGGGAGTGGGTTTTTAAAGTTGGATTGGGAGTTAATCATACCAGGACTTTTGCTGCAAAAATAGTTGAGTCATTAGGATACTTCAATTGCGGTAAAATCCACCCGCTGATATAAATCTGTCAGGGATATTTGAAAATCTAGAGAAAACAAAGTTAAAATCG
The DNA here is from genome assembly GCF_030065435.1 of Microcystis sp. M53603_WE2. Taxonomy (NCBI): domain Bacteria; kingdom Bacillati; phylum Cyanobacteriota; class Cyanophyceae; order Chroococcales; family Microcystaceae; genus Microcystis; species Microcystis sp. M53603_WE2. The sequence goes on along the minus strand of NZ_JASJFF010000942.1, from coordinate 523 downwards.
CTTCTTGATCGTGATAATCCCGGAATGCCCAATGATCGCCTCTTTTATGAAACTGTTCTATATAATAACCATATTGGTCGATTAAAATATATTCTTCAAAACTATTAAGAGAGCGATAAAATTTAAACTTATCACCCCGATTATAGTCTTGAGTAGATTTTGATAAAACCTCGATAATAACCTGTGGATTGGTAATCGTATCGGTGCGTCCTCTTTCAAGAATTGGTTCTCCCTTAACGATCATAATATCGGGATAGGTGTACATATTATAGGCGGGTATGGCCAAGCGTAGATCGTTGATAAATATATCATAGGCTTGATTCTGGATAGTTAAGGGAAATTTTCTACAGAAATTCAAGGCAATGCGATTATGGTTAGGAGTTCCCCCAGTCATAATAATAATTTCTCCATCTCGATACTCGTGTCTGTCGGTGGCAGTTTCCTCTAGTTGAAAGTATTCTGCGACTGTGTAGCGTTTCTCAGTGGTTGCGACCATATTGCCCCCTTGAAAGCAAAGCTCTGT
>NZ_JASJFF010001206.1:0-1049 GCF_030065435.1 Microcystis sp. M53603_WE2 | reverse complement strand
GTCGAAAAACCCGTTTTAGTCTATTTTTGGGCGAGTTGGTGCGGTCCGTGTCGTTTGGTATCCCCCTCGATCGATTGGGTAGCCAACACCTACGGCGAACGGCTAAAAGTAGTTAAACTAGAGGTGGACCCTAACCCCAACTCGGTGGCTAAATGTGATGTGAAAGGTGTTCCCGCTTTACGCATCTTTAAAGATAAAAAACTTATTGCCACTCATGAAGGGGCGATCGGCAAACCACAATTACAATCTTTTATCGATACCTATGTCAGCTAATTAGGTATCTGTGGTTATGAATAACTTAACCCTAGCAAACCGCTTACAGGCACTACAATCCAACGTTTTTGCCGATATGGATCGGGCAAAAGCTGCCAGTAGAGAAGCGGGTAATACCATTATCGATCTTTCGCTCGGTTCCTCCGATCTTGGGGCTGCTCCCCATGTTGTCGATGCTATTGAGCGATCTCTCCACGATCCTCACACCCACGGCTATTTACTCCATAATGGGACCAGAGACTTCCGAATAACTGCCGCTAACTGGTATAGCGATCGCTTTGGTGTCCCCATCGATCCAGAAACGGAGGTTTTACCCCTGATTGGTTCTCAGGAAGGCACGGCCCATCTACCTTTGGCCCTTCTCAACCCCGGGGATTTTGCCCTACTCCTCGATCCGGGTTATCCCTCCCATTTAGGCGGTGTTGCCCTTGCCGGCGGTCAAATCTACGGAATGCCAATTTTGGCAAAAAATGACTTTCTGCCGGTTTTAGAGGACATTCCTGAGCTAGTGCTGGCACAATCGAAGCTGATGGTCTTGAGTTATCCCCATAATCCCACCACAGCGATTGCGCCTTTGGCATTTTTCCAAAAAGCGGTTGATTTTTGCCGTCAGCATAATTTAGTCTTAATCCACGATTTTCCCTATCTAGACATCTTTTTTGCGGGAACATCGCCACCACCGTCAATTTTACAGGCCGATCGAGCTAAAACTAATTCGATCGAGTTTTTTACCTTTTCTAAGTCCTATAATATGGGCGGTTTTCGCATCGGTTTCG
>NZ_JASJFF010000122.1:0-2897 GCF_030065435.1 Microcystis sp. M53603_WE2 | reverse complement strand
GGGCCGATGAAGACGCAAGGTTTTGAAGCACGATTCTCTCAAAATCTTGCACCTGTTTCGCGAGAAAAGCCACAAAACCCTTACCTTGCCTACATTTCACCTTTATTCAGCAAGCCCTACATAGTCTTTTGGCTGGCTAATTTATCGGCAGCATCTTGGGTGCATCTCAATTTTGTAGAAATATCTATATTAGGGCTGGTTGAATAAATCTAAAGACCTTGTTGGATAAGACTTTAGTGCCGGTCATGGGAGTGAGCGGCGGGAAAATTCAGGCACTTTTTCCCTGAAAATTAGCTAATTAACCACGGCTCGACTGAGCTTCGCGGTTCGACTGAGCTTCGCCGAACGTCCTCAAAATCCGTAAAACCCTACACCCCACACCCCACACCCTGCCGCCACGAAAAACTTTTTGCCGCAAGGCCTATCTAGGAGAGTCCGAATTTTGTTCAAAAGTTAACTCCTCTAACACTTCCGTAACCAACTTGCCGTTGGCTAAACACTTTAAACTTCTAATCTGAATATTTACTTGGGGAGTTTCTTCTAACTGTTGGATCAAAAAATCTGCATATTTGATTATTGCCTCACGCGCCGCATTTTTTTTAGTCCAAACTTGCGCCATTTCTAACATATTAGTAACCCCAATAAACTCGTCTCCTTCCCCATCTAAACTATAATTAGCCGCATAGGTGTTAGCAGTAGGACACAACAATAAAACATAGCCTAAATGTCCTTTTGTTGCTGTGCCAAATCCTTTAGCCATAAAAAATTCTCCTCAAGATAACAAATCAAGCGCAATTGTCGATGATAGCTGAGATTCTATCACTTGATGACCGAGATTAACCGGTCGAGCATTTCCCTCTACCGGCGCGCAATAACGGGGAATTGGACTAGAAACGAGGCTTATATGACGGTCACTCACCGCTAATCCATGGCTAGGATCATAGCCTTTCCAGCCGCCCCCCGGCAAGTACACCTCTACCCAAGCGTGTAAATGTCTTTCTCCTTGGTCTAAATCTCCTTCTTGATAGCCACTGACAAAACGGGAAGCTAATCCCACACAGCGACACACATCCATAAATAAAACCACAAAATCGCGACAGGAACCCTGCTTATTTTTCCAAGTGTTTCCGGGTAGATAGGGTTCTCCAGTAAGACGAATAATTTGCTGACAATTGCGGTAAATTTTGTCATTAAGATTAAACAGGAAAGATAGCACCTGTCCCTCAGTTTCCTGCATAATTTCTTGGGCTAATGCTGCCACATCGGGGTCATTAGCTAACCCATAAAATTGTCTGTAGGGTTGTAATTGACTGTGGAGGGAAATGGGATAATCAAAGGGTAAACAGGTCGCCCAAGGTTCCAACAAATACTGAAAAGGATTAACCCCATGGGTTTCCACTTCACTCACCACATCAATCAATAATTCTTCTGTCGGTTGATTAAACCAAATTTGTAAACAAGAATTGCCATCGAGGTCGATAATATTAGTTATCGTTAAAGGTTCTGGGTTAATTTTGAGCGTGAACTCTCGCAAAGTTTGCCCACCATCGGATTTTGGTCGCAAGCGCAGCAGATGGGGTGATAAAATCACGGGTTGATTATAGAAATAGTTAGTTTGATGCCGAATGTGATAACGCATTAAGTTGTTAATTGGGATTGATATTGAAAGTTATTTACTGGCAGAGGTGAGGCAAGTTCGGGATTAAAAACAAAGAAAGTTTCTGTCATTTTTATTCCCACATCATTAACTCTTTTTTGAATATGGTCGAGGAATTCATGTAATCCCATTTCAATAATATCCTCGATAGTTAGATAGCTCATTTCCGCACAAAGTCGCCCTAAACTTCTTTCTACCGAATTCCCCCAAGTTCCTATAGGAGTCCCTGTAACTTGATGCAAACAGTGGTCTAATTCCCGCAGACAAAAGTGAATTGAACGAGGAAATTCTCGATTAAGAATTAAAAATTCAGCCACGTCACTAGGAGTAATCCGTCGTTGACATTTACGATACATTTCGTAGGCACTCACCGACCGCAGTAAAGCAATCCATTGAATTTGGTCTAGAGAAGTTCCTACCCATTGAGCGGAAGGTAAGAGATAATAGTATTTAACATCAAGAATTCTGGCGGTTTTATCGGCGCGTTCCTGTAATCTTCCCATAACGCCAAAATGCCAACCTTCATTATGAGTCATCGTCGCATCCATTACCCCCGCAAAACGGTGACTAGCCAATTTAACTTGAGTAAAAAAGTTAGGTAAAGTAGTTTGAGGATGGTAAGAGGAAGCATCTTTTACCATCAAGAAAAAACCATTAACCTGTTCCCACATTTCCGAAGAAATAATCTCGCGAACTGACCGAGCATTTTCTCTGGCCCAGCGCAAACAAGAGATAATTGAGTTACTATATTCCGTGTCAAATGTCAAGAAATTGATCACATTTTCTGCGGTGGCTGTGCCGTAACGTTTCTTGAATTGTTCTAAATCTCCCGTGGTTAAAACCAAGGGTTCCCACTGTTGCAAAACACTGGTAGGTACATCTAACATTAAATTAAGGTTAACATCCATAAACCGGGCGACATTTTCTGCCCGTTCAATATAGCGATTTAACCAATAAATTGAATCGGCAACTCTACTAAGCATAATTAACCAGGAAAAAGAAAAGGGTAGGGTGGGTTAGGCGACAATAATTTACGCAGTTGACTGATGATTTAATTTTCGCCGTAACCCACCAAAATTTTGATGATTGTCCTGATAGCGATTTAACCAATAAATTGAATCGGCAACTCTACTAAGCATAATTAACCAGGAAAAAGTGAAAAGGGTAGGGTGGGTTAGGCGACAATAATTTACGCAGTTGACTGATGATTTAATTTTCGCCGTAACCCACCAAAATTTTG
>NZ_JASJFF010000307.1:0-2301 GCF_030065435.1 Microcystis sp. M53603_WE2 | reverse complement strand
TTCCTCGATCGGTCAGGCGGGTTTTGTCATGATTGGTTTAACCGCCGGTACTGACGCGGGTTACTCTAGCATGATTTTCTATCTGTTAATTTACCTGTTCATGAACCTAGGGGCTTTTGCCTGTGTGATTCTCTTTGCTCTGAGAACCGGAACCGATCAGATCGCTGAGTATTCGGGACTCTACCAGAAAGATCCGCTCCTAACCCTCTGTTTAAGCATCTGTCTGCTCTCTTTGGGGGGAATTCCACCTCTAGCGGGCTTCTTTGGTAAGATTTATCTATTCTGGGCCGGTTGGCAAGCGGGACTTTATGCCCTCGTCCTCGTTGGTTTAGTCACCAGTGTGGCCTCGATTTACTACTATATCCGTGTGGTCAAAATGATGGTGGTCAAGGAACCCCAAGAGATGTCCGATGCGGTGAAAAATTACCCCGTTATCAATTGGACTCTTACCGGGATGCGTCCCCTACAGGTGGGTATTGTCCTCTCCCTAGTGGCGACTTCCCTGGCCGGTATCCTTTCCAATCCTCTCTTTACCCTAGCGACGGATTCCGTCACCACTACCCCCATCCTACAATCGGCGGCCCTGGCGACGCACATTTCCCGAGCGAATTGAGAATCTCTGTTGATTTATCGGCGTTGTCAGATCAGAATAACAACGCCTATTGTAGGGCTAATTCATGAATTAGCCCTACAGCTAATCCGTTTTTAGTAATGTGATTAACTCTCAATTGGTTCTAAAATAGACGCTAAAATATCTGGAGTTAATCCTTTAGCTTCTGCTTCATCACTAGCTTGATCCATAATTGGTGATAATCTTGCCGCTGCTTTTTGACGATATTTTTCTAATTCTAATTGAATAGTTTCAGTTAATTTGTTTTCTATGTTCGCTCGGTCATTGGGTTTAATTTTAGCGTAATATCTAGCAATTTCTAAAGGAACTTGAATAGTGATTTCTGTCTTGCTATTCATGGTAATTGATTGTTCTTTTTACTTTTAACAGACCTCTATTGTAGCACAAAATCACCATACTCATTGAATTTGACTCTATTGATGTAAAAGTTGCCATTGGATCAAAAAAATCAATGAATAGAAATATGGACTAAAAATAAACACCCCTCAACTGGCTAATTGAAGGGGCATTGTATTTTTAATGAGCAATTTAGCTTACTTTTGTGGTTTCTTTTTCGGCTGATTTGGATGGCTTTAGTTTGCGCTTGAGGGTTGAGGCTGCGCCGAGAGTACCAAGGGCGAGGAGGCTGAGGACTGTAGAGGGTTCAGGAATAGGCTTACATTGATCGAAAAGAATAGTTTTAGTAAACGAGATTGAATCTTGATCTTGGTTTATACCCAAAAAATTTTCATTCAATGGAGGAATTGGACGTTTGGTTAATTTTACTATTAGTTTGGCGAAGTTTGGCTGCGGAGTAATTCTTGCAAAAAACTTTAATTGCTTGGGGTTTTTTTCAAATACTCCACACAACTTGCCTACTTTATCATTAGGGTTATCGGTCATTACTTGACAGTCAATTATGTAGTCAAACAAATTTTGCTTAAAATCGAAAGCGACTTCTAGTGTTTTGGAGTTTGTTGGAACTCTGAGGTTAGCAACGTTGAATACAATTGTTAATGATTGTTCATCCGCTAAACCTCCGTTGAAGCTTCCATCCCAACCAGATCCTGGAGTATAAGACCAGTCTCCTATTAAGCTAGAAATACCACTCTGTGTTTCATCAAAAAGGGATTCAGGACCTTTTATCAAATTAGTGTGTTGTCCTAATCCTCCTGGAGTAAGTGTGTAGTCATATTCAGCAAAAGCTATAAGTTTAGGGTCCACCCAAGATGGTATATCTTCTGGCGGAACGGGAAAATCCTGAAGTGATGCTGCAATTGTTCTAGTAGAGCCTAAATTTAATAGCGTGAAAAGCGAAAAGGAAACTCCACCAATTGCTAAAGTTCGATAAACTTTGTTCATATCATCCTCAATCTAAATTGTTACGGAGATCGCCCTCCCTCGCAGCTAAGTCAAGCAACACTTGAATCCAACGCCAAAGGCGGACAACAAAACAATACACATTCCCCCCCCCACAACTGTATTAAAAGCTACAATTTAATAATTCTTTATATTCTTCTCCCCGACTAGGGACTGATACTAAATCCGTTGAGTATAGGCTATAGTCATTTCAAATAAGTGTGAGACGAGGGAAAAATAAGGTAAAATCAAGAGAAACGAGCAACCCATACAGAAAAATGTCTTATAGCCTAGACTTGAGAAAAAAAGTAATCGATTATGTAGAGAATGGG
>NZ_JASJFF010000477.1:0-1124 GCF_030065435.1 Microcystis sp. M53603_WE2 | reverse complement strand
TGGATGAGCCACGACAATTTTTAACTCATTTACCCGTGCATAAATACTAGGATCGGGGATTTTATAAGTTTTAGGAGAAAAAGTCACCCAATCGAAAACCCCAGTAAAAGGATGAGCGCCAGAAGTTTCTAAATGCACCCGTAAACCCTGATTTTTTAATTCCTTGGTCAAAGGATCAAGATTGTGCATTAAAGGTTCACCCCCGGTAATGACCACCATAGCGGGGTTAGCCCCTTTTGCCATCTCAACCAATTCCCGCAGCGATTGTTGTGGATAACGGTGGGCATTCCAAGACTCTTTTTGGTCGCACCAAGGGCAATAGACATCGCAACCTCCCAAACGGAGGAAAAAAGCATTGCTTCCCGTCCAAAAGCCCTCGCCCTGCACAGAATGGAAAGTTTCGACAACAGGATAGGTACAATGGTTTATGCTAACCGTTTTCATAGAATCAGTATTATAGAAAATATGGACATTCCCCTGAACTTTGCCAAATACATCCAATGGTCTGGTATTGCCACGCTGGTTTTTTTGGTACTCACGATTATCGCTTTTCTCGTCGGTTGGGGAATCCGCTTTCGTCTCGTCGGTGTCACTAGCTTTATGGCTGTGTTGACGGTGGGGATTTTCGGTCTTGGGTTGGGACTGTTTACCCGTACCGAAATTCCGGGAGCGGTGAGATTCTCCCTTGTCTATGATAACGGAGCTAATCAAGCTGTTATCTCCCTGCCCAATACTGTTACTGCCGAGCAGGTGGAAGCAACCCTAAAACAAGCCGCTAGTGACTTGTTTTCCTCCGGTCGCGCCGGTGCTGGCGGTAATAATCAATTTATCATTAGCGCTCGCACTCTCATTCATCCTCAGCCCGGTTTATCTGCTCCTTTGTACTTAGGACAGATTAAAAAATCCTTCTCCGCCCCGGGGGATAATACACCTGAACTACAGCTTTTTCCCGAAAGTTTCGCTAAAATTAGCCAATAATCCTTGAGGTTGTCAAAAAATGTCCAATGCTGTCGCTGTTTTGCCCCTGTTAATCGCCCCCGCACAAGTGATTCGGGGTGACAATGCCCTAGAAGAATCCACCGGCAAATTAGCGGATTTGGGTAAACGTCCCCTCGTGGTGGGCG
>NZ_JASJFF010001200.1:0-9225 GCF_030065435.1 Microcystis sp. M53603_WE2 | reverse complement strand
TCTAAGTACAGGACAAAAAGCTTGAAAAGTAGGCGGGAGTGGGGTTTTATGAGAAATAGCACTAATCTCGAAACCCCTATGAACCAGTATAATGCGTTGAAACAAGCTCTCAAACCTCATTTGCGATGGCACGGAGCAAGACTCTCTTTCCTCGCTCTATTCTTACTGGCTCTGTTGAAAGTAAAAACCGTCAACCTCAAGGAATTAGCCCTAGGTTTTGAAGGTCGGGTATTGGTAGAGTCCCATTACAAACGATGACAACGCTTGTTTGGGGACTTCGAGAGAGATTACCCTCAAATAGCTCCCATTGTAGTCCAGTGGCTCCATATCCCTCAACCCTGGGTATTGAGTATTGACCGCACCAATTGGTCATTTGGTAGTCATCACTACAACATCCTCACAGTCGGCATTGTCCATGAAGGGGTAGCGATACCCCTTCTCTGGTGGATGCTCAAGAAGAAAAAAGGCAACTCAAACAGCGATGAACGGATGCGAACGGTTACTTTCTTGATCTCCGCAATTATTTTGCCCACTGCTGTTATTGTATGTCTTGAATCCGCAAAAGTCCGTATAATTTAGCCAATAACATTATTTTTCTTTTTCTTCAATTAATCCCGATTCAGTTTTTTTCAGTAAATCTGAGGCAAATCTTTCACTAAATCCCACTAAAAAAGCACAGGAAAAGATAAATAAATCCTGACGGGCTTTGTTGGTTATTAAACTAGAAGAATTTTGATCCTGGGTAATCATAAAATCAATTTTAATCAACGTATTTGAGCTAATTAAACTAAAGATAAAAATACCGAAAATTAGACCAATTAAGGGTCTAAACAAACCAATAAAAAGAGGAATGAGGGGGTCGTCATATTTTTTGTCTGTAAAGTCGATAATTCTGAGTAAAATACTCGCAACACTTCCCAACACTCCTGCTGTTGCCGCATAAACTAAACCATAAAATATATGCCGATTAGGATTTATCGTATCACTCGATGATTTTAACTGTTCTGAATAACTACTAGAAGGAATGGGTACTGGGGAGTTTGCTTGAGGTAATGGTTTTGAAATAAGTGCCTCCTCTTGAGAGTGTTTCTGGTGTAAATTATCATCAAATATGTAAATTTCTTGAGCAGAAAATTTGAGGGCAATCATAGATAAAAAAGTTGTAATAGATAAACCTAAAAATATTTTGAATGGGACTGATCTTGTAGAATAGATAGAACTAAATCCATTTAAAATATGTCCCCATAAAAAATAGCGACTATGATTAATTTCCTTTTCTAGATTAATTCTGAATCCTCGAATAGCATCAACTCCGACTTTATTAGTTTTTGCCATGAGCAATATATATTTAATTTCCTCTAATAACAAAATCAATTTAGTTGGATCATTGTTAAAAATAAACCAACCAATTTTCCAGCTATTACTTTTTTTATAAATCAAATAATTCAGGTGATGAATCTGTTGAACTAACTTAGTGAGTTCTAGTTGTAATTCAGGAGAAATTATCGGCAAAACCTCTAATAAAACTTCCCTAATATCCGCATTTAAGGCGTTAACATCGTCATTTTTTTTTACTGGAGTGGAAGTTATCATATTTTTTGGGACTTTTTAGATTGATTAATAGAATGAAAAGGCTATCTCTCCTCCGTATGCCCTCCGGAGACTAATTCAATTTTGTTGATACATACCGACCCAAGGTATGTTTTGCCTCTAGCATGGAGTTCCCCGCGGCCGTCAGCTTCCCCTTACTCATCGTCAACCCGTTGCAGGACTTTCTCTAGGATAGGGCGGGTTTTCTAGATTACTAAAATTCTAACATAAAGTCCCCCTAGAAGGGCGAGGTTTTAAACCCAGTTTTTTGATAACTTTTTAGCCACTTTCTCGTTGTCACATTAGTAAAACGTTTCACCCTGGATAATTGTGATATATTTGTTACATTTCGTTACTTAAAATAAAATTATCTTTGGTTTGAGTTTTTAAATTTACCTCAAAATCCTCTACTCTTAAACAGCTATCTAATTGCTGCTGTAATATTTTTGTATTTATTGCCTCCGTGCTAATTAATACCAATTGGGTAAAGGGTGGATTATTACCCCATTCTTCGCCTATTTCTAAGGTAATTCTCGGCCCCACTTGTTGCAAAATTACTCCTCTATTGGGATGTTCAACAGTAGATAAAATACCCTTGGCTCGCCATACAGTTACGGGTAATTTCCCTAATATTTTTCCCAGGGTTAATAACTGAAAAGGGCGAACACTTTCATAACTCCAAGTATGAAAGTTATCAGAGTGATTAGATTTTAATTGACTAGATACAGAACGAACGGGAAATGAGTCCCTAAATCCTAATAATAAATCTAGGGAAACATCCCCATAACTCCCTTTTAACAAACGCACCCAAGGTGCTATTTTTTGGATAATTTGACTAGCATTAATTTGTGCTTTTTCATCAATCAAATCAATTTTATTGAGAACCACAATATCAGCAGCCGAAATTTGATCAATTAGCAAATCTTGATAGTTAATTTTTCCAGATGGTTCACAAATTTGGGGTAGATAGGTCGCATCAACTAGGGTAATAATACTTTCCAAGCGAATTATTCTACTTAAAACTGGACGCTTTAGGGTTTGTAACAGGGTATAAGGGTTAGCAATTCCACTGGCTTCAATTAAGATCTGATCTGGACGGAGAGATAGGATTTTGGGAAGGGAATTAACCAGATTATTTTGTAAACTACAACAAACACAACCTCCCTCAAGAGTGATTAGATCATCGTCTCTATTTTTAATTAACATCTGATCAATATTAAGACTACCAAAATCATTGACCAGTATGCCGAAACGGCGATCACTTTTACCCTTAAGAATGGAGTTAAGTAAAGTAGTTTTACCCGCACCTAAAAAACCCGTCAGCAGTGTTACTGGTGTCTTCCAGAGATTTGATGACAAAACCATTATACTTGTCCTCCCGATGGTTGTTTATAGATGACTCCCCGTTTCATCACAAAATCAACTTTACCAGTAACATTAATATCCTCAAAAGGATTACCCGGCATAGCGATAATATCAGCAAATTTCCCCACCGCTAACGCACCAATATTCGGCTGCATTAATAATTCAGCCGCTACAGTAGTTGCTGCTTTTAAAGCGCGTAAAGGAGTAATACCATTTTCAACCATCGCTGGAAACTCTTTCCAGTTATCTATATGAGGAAAAGTTCCCGCATCAGTACCAAAAGCAATCTTAACGTTACTTTTAGCTAAATTATCAGCACAAGCAATCAGTTGAGAGGCATATTTTTGATATTTAGCGTGTTGCCAAGGAGAACGACTTTTCCAATATTCAGGATTATTGGCATTGCGAGCTTTTTCTAAAACAGTGTATTGAGTTGGTACCAGATAAACTCCCTTCTGCTCCATCAATTGCAAAGTCTCGGAACTGGCAAGATTACCATGTTCAATGGAACGTACCCCCGCATTAACAGCACGTTGAACCCCTTCCCCTCCATAAGCGTGAGGACAAGCAGAAATACCGAAATCTTTGGCGGTACTAACCAGAATATTCATCTCCTCTTGGGAATAGGTGGTTTGACTCGGATCATCCGTAGGAGAGCTAAAACCCCCTGTGGCACAGAATTTAATCCAATCTGCTCCTGAGCGAATTTCTTCCCGTACTATGCGGATAATTTCTGCTGTTCCGTCTGCTACTTCAAATTTTTCTGGTCTGAACTGAAAAGCAACTAAAGAGGTAAAATCACCATGTCCTCCTTGGGCTGAAATCAGGTGAGGTGCTACCAATAGATCTGGTCCAATAATCCAGCCATTGGCGATCGCTTTTTTGAGATCGACGGTAATAAATTCTGGATCGGGACAACCCACTTCCCTTACAGTAGTAAAACCGTTCATTAACAGTATTTTCAGGGGATTTAAGCTATAAAGGGTCATTAATGGCACTGTCACCATATAAGGATTTTCTGGAATTGTAGGATCCCCTTCACAGAAGGTGATATGAACATGACAATCAATGAAACCAGGGGTAACGGTGTGTCCTTTTAGTTCAATAATTTGAGCGTTGCTGTGATCAACTGTTGTAGCGATCGCAGTGATATTCCCATTTTCGACGCGAATTTCCGTGGCACCAAGGGGATTATCAGCCAAACCATCCCAATATTGATCGGTTACGATTACATAATTTGGGCTAGTGGAATTAGTACCAGTCATCGTTGTTTCTCCTGTTGTTAATTTTTTCAGCGTTTTTATTAGTCTTGAGCTAGGCGATCGCTTAATATCTCGACTTCCACTGGATGAATAAGCCAATTCAAGTTGATAGTTAGCGAATCCGCTTTAATGGTTAGTCTTGATAGACATTCATAGTATGTAGCCAAATGGTATCCGTATCCGCGTTTTCTTGTGTACTACCTAACAAAATTTCAAAATAGGAACGACTATCATAGACATGACGAAGGATGTTACAACGTTCGCTGTCTTCAATTACATCAAAACCCGCCGTTTTATTGGGGATTAAAGTAATCGACTGCATCCCATTATCAGCGGCAAAGCAGAGACGAATATCTAAGGGACTTCCCAACCAAGAGGGATCATCAAAACCAAAGACAGAAAATAATCTAGCATTGGCAACCACTAGAGGTATATTGTAGGGTTTAAACTCAAAAGGAATAGCTCCCATATCGGCTTCACCCCGTCTGTCTCCGACAAAATCGCAGGGAAAGTTATTAAAATTCCATAAAAAAGATCCATCCTCATCTTTGACGGTGATGGTATAGCTTTCTTTGCATCGGTATAAAACCATAAATTGATGACCTCCTTGAATATTTGATTAAGTTTTGTTGATTCAAGAGATTGTTAGGTTGGTTGAGGAAAGTTTGTTTTTTTTTCTCACACCAACCAACTGGTACTATAGCGTCCTATTCGCTTAATAACCCGTTTGGGCATCGATTGGCCCAGCATCAATACCTGCAACTGCCCAACCGACAGCAACGGGATCCTCTGTCACCACGCCAAAAACCAACGCAGCGGCGGAAACAAGATCACTGATCCAGGTATGCCCAACACCGCTAGTCACCTTATTTGGTACTAACATTCCATTCTCAGGAATATTTGATTCTGGATTATAAGCTGCCAAGGTACTTAGGAAAACACCACATGAACCAGTTGCACACATATAAGTCAGATTGGCATCGGCAATGATGCCCCAGGGGCTCCCTGAGATGGTTGCATCCTGTTGGGCGGCATTGCCCACCGTGTTAGTGCTGGCATCGCAAACATAGATACTGCCCATAGAGGAATTAGAGGGGTTGGACGGAGCCGTGGCAATAAAGATTGCTCCCTCTGGATAATTTCCCGGATCTGCATTACCGGCGTTGGGTGAATAGGCCAAAGATAAAATGACCTGTCCACTGGGTACTGTCCAAATAGGACTTAACGAGGCATTGAAACCACTATAGGGCTGATAGTGCAAACCGCCAGCCGGGGTTGCCCAGTAAATGCCTTTTGGTCCCTTACAAACGTCAGTTGCATTACATCCACCGTCATACCCGTAAAGGGTAGGAGTTGAAGATGGGTTTTTGGCATTGAAAATAACCCCCGTGGCCGCACACCCGCCGAGTAACAGACAATCGTAATTAGTTAGCGTCCCCGCAGGGAAAAAGGTCAGAGATACGGACGCTCCATCCGTCTGGCTATAAGATGTGTTTGAACCCACATAAGACAAGCTCGGCACGCCGTTAGACCAAGTGACTGAATACCAGTAGAGGTTGCCATTAGACGCTGCCACGTAAAGAAGGCTTTCGGGGAAATAATAGAAAAGTCCGGCAATTGGCGCATCGGGTTGTTTTTCCGAAGCGATCTGAGTCGTGACATTACTACTTGTGAATTGGCTGCCTCGAGTAGCGGGATTAATGCTATTAAGCCAAATATTCTCGTCTTCAGATCCGTAAACAAAATAGTAAGGTGGTGAATAGTCAGTGTTGCTGTAATCAAGCAGAAACTCAATGGCAGTAGTACTGGCACCATTATTATCAAGATTACTCACCCCCCCTAAAGTATAACTTGGTGGGGTTGGATTCGGTGAAAATTGCCCAACCGAGATCCCACTTTGGTAAGCAGCGACGACAAAAGTATAGTTCTTATATTCACCAGCAGGAATAGTGATTGCCGAAATACATTGAGTGTAGGGAAAAGACATGATTATCTCCTTTTGAGTTGAAATTAAAGGGAATTACTTGAGAGGTCAGAAGTAAATAATTTAATTATTTTCCCTTTCTGTTCCTCCCCATTTACAGTCGTGCCGATTCCCACTGCCGACTGTATCAGAGATTTAGGATAACTAGGCTCAATTAGGGGCGATCGCCTATCTAATGGCAGTTACCATAGGGGTAAGTTATTTGCCCGTCGATACCCTTTTAAAATGTTTAAAGGGACTCCATTAATGAGAGCAGAAAAATTATTGACAGTGGTTTCTAGTTGACCTGTACTGGTATTGACGCGATTCCACCAATCAGTGGCAATAATGTTAGATTTGATGCCATTTAAACCAGCGAAAAAGCTAGAGAGTTCTTTAGGCACATTAGCTGGTACTCCATAAGCACCTTCATAATTATACTGAGCCATTAATGACCAGAGAAAATTATTAGGTTGGTTGATAGCGTCAATTTGTTGTTGTAAATAACTCTGCACGTCTGACCAAAGAGTTACACTTGTACCACACCAATATTGTTTAATAGAACTGCTCCAAAAGGGTGTATTTTGTGCTAACCAATCAGACATACTATCAGGAAATTCGAGAGAGCCAACTACAACTCGGCCAGTAGTTTGCCAAAGGTCTTTTAAGGGTTGAGAAATACCAGAGGGCGGAATTAATTTATCCTGTCCAATAGTGTTGATAATCAGATTAGATAAATCTTGATAGGTTTGGCTTGTCCAATTTCCCTCAAAATCATGTAAGTCAAGAATAACAAATTCTTGGGGATTATCAGCTAAAAATTGCGTTACTTGATTGAGAAAATCTACTAAAGTCAGGGGGAGAGCAAAACTCCCGTGACACATAACAAATTGATTATCCCCTGAGCCACTACTAAGCATTAATCTGAGATCAAGGGCGCGAATACCTTGACTAAGTTGCTGATTGATGTTTTGGTATTGAGTTTGTACCCATGATTGGCTAATACTACCAGCGCAATAAGTTGAGGCATCGTGAGTGCCTGGCAGGGTTAACTCATTGAGACAAAGGTTTTGAATACAAGGGGCAAATAATTCCATCCAATTATTAGCCCAGTGTAATACGGAAGGACGTAACACACTTTGATCATCTGCTAATCCGCCACTGCCATAATTAGGGGTTGGATAAGGACTAATTTGGCTTTGGGTATTACCAGGGAAATAACCAAGGGCGATCGTTACTACCCCATCATGAATCCATCCTACAGCAGATGTATTAGTAGTATCTGGAGTAGGATAAACAAAAAGACCATTGGGAATATTTTGCCATTCAACTAAAACCCCATAACCTGCTTCTGAGGGGACAGGCGTTGATAGTCCGTGAACTCCACTCTTTTTAGCACTAATTGTAAAGTTAAAGTTACTTACCTCCTCAAGGGTATATTCAACATCACCCGCATCATCTATACTGTCATGACCTACTGTTTCTTTAAACTCAGCATAAAATTGAGTAAAGGAATTAGGACTAATCTGAGAAGATGGCTCCCACTCCATCTGGTAACTGTGGGATTTTACTTGATTGATGTTATATGGCGTAGCGTTGACAATTTGTATGTGAAATCCAGCACCCATAATAATTTTCTCCTTGATGAAGATGAGTATTGTTGACTTTTTAAAGTCGTTAATTGAGTTACAGTTAAAGATAATTACTTGAGAGGTCAGAGAAGTAAATAATTTAATTATTTTCCCTTTCTGTTCCTCCCCATTTACAGTCGTGCCGATTCCCACTGCCGACTGTTTAGCGATAGAATAATTAGCTTAACTTAGTGGCAATATCATCTAAATCTTGCTCTGTTAGCGTGAGAGAATCAGCCACATTTTCCGTCAGCGGCCAGTCAATTTCCAGAAGATTGAAATAAGCTTGGATATGCTGAAAATAGGCTTCTTGCAGAAATTGCTTCAGGGGGTTTGGTTGCGGTTGAGAAAAAACGCCACATTTACCTTTCATGGCAAAAGTGCTGGGATTTAACGCCAGATAATTACAGTTTTTCACTTTCTGAATTTGACTATTAACTAATAGTGCAATTCTCGAAGATTTAGGAATATTACAAGATTCATACAGGGTGGGAATCTGCTTTAATTGCTGAATATTCCAAGCATGGGGAACAATATCCAAACTATTCCAGAGTCGGCTGCTTTGATTGAGACCTGGCTCCGTATTTCCGTAGTAATCAGAAAAGGTTTGATCCCCTGGAGTTGCTCCCGCAGAAAATTGGGTATTGACGGTGATTTGTTTACCAGTAGGGTTCCAAGTTGCTTGATTTTCGTACAGCCATAATGCCATTACTGGAGATAATGCTCCGCCTAAACTATGGCCGGTGGTAATGATTTCAATAGGTTGGTCAGATTGGCTGGGAATTTCCTGGGTCAAAAATTCTAACAGGGAGCGGTTAGAGGTATCTTTCAGGTTTTGCAGAATAGTAATTCCGGTATTTGTTCCTTCGGAAATTTTTCCGCGTTCGGGGAATTGCGTTGACCAGGAAACCATGTTATGGGTAGCAGCATCCTCCTGTAACCAGTCAAAAACTGATTTCGGATTCGTAGCAGCGATCGCAACTACCTATTGAGGGTTATTGGTTTCGGCATTTTCTCCCTTCGCCACATACATAATATTATCCCAGTTCTGATTTTTAGGATCATGATAATAAATAACAGGACCCCAAAGAATTGTCCATTGACCAATTTTTCCTTGAACCGTAGGTTCGGCTAAATCTGTAATAACTTTCTCGCTATTATTGATATTAGCGAACATGGAAAGACAGAAAAGCGTTTGTTGTTGATCGTAAGTAGGCATTGAAATTTTCTCCAATTGTCAATTGATTAGGCGTATCTTAGACAAATCTAGGTAATTGTCACAACACAAATTTCACAAAAAAGGGATGACCGCTCTTTTTAACTTGATTAAGTTGACCCCAATTTACCCCATCATTAGAGGTGTAAAAATTAGCACCAGAACAGCTATTTGAGGATAAACCTGTAGGACAAGCAT
>NZ_JASJFF010000385.1:0-3427 GCF_030065435.1 Microcystis sp. M53603_WE2 | reverse complement strand
CTATAACTATGGGCAAAAAGTAGCGCATCACTATCGGATAATTCCAGTAGGCGCTCGGCCACACTAGACAAACCGGGGATAAAATCGGCAGTATGGAGGAGAACGTGGGCGATTTTACGGTCATGGATCGTTTTAATCTCTAGATTTTCCCAAGCAAGGCTAAATAACTCCTGTAAGCGCGGGGAAAAACTCGGTTGACAGTATTGGGCGATCGTTTTAATGTTAGCAGCACAGGTCATTAACCAAGCCAAAGCATAGGCATCCCTGGGGGTACTACCGGCAAAAGTCAGGGAACCCGTGTCAACGTGAATACCGAGTGCCATTACCGTCGCTGCCATCGAGTTTGGTTTAATCTGGGCTTTTTGTAAAGCTTCGACAATTAAAGTCGTGGTGGCTCCCACCGCTTCTAAATGGACGCTAGAGGCATGAATATCGCTTTCACTATCCAAATGATGATCATACAATTCGATCGCCTGTAAATGCCCTAAATCGAGCCACTGGGAGGCTTTTCCCAGACGCTCTCGCCACTGATTATCAACGATAATTAAAGAGCGAATACTGGCCGGATTGACACTACGCATTTCAATTAAAGCGAACTCATCCCGATGCAGGGCCAAAAATTCCCTTACTGTTGGGTGCGCTCCCCCCGTTAACACAATGCGACTACCCGCTTTCAGCAACGATAAACCCACCGCTGCCCCCAAAGCGTCAAAATCCGCCGTTTGATGACATAAAATTAAATCCATATTTTTTAGTAAGGAGAAGATATCAGGATTTTTTCTGTATCTATTGTTACTAAATGCTCGGCAATAACCGGGTCAAGAACTATAAGTTAGCAAATAATGACTGAGAGAAACCGATGTTGTTCAAAATTTTAGTAATTCTCCACACCCTAGGGGCGACCGTCTGGGCCGGTGGCCATTTATTGTTGGCAGTCACCGTTCTACCCCAGGCCCTCAAAAACCGAGAACCAGACCGAATTCGTCAATTTGAGCAATATTTTGAAGG
This sequence comes from Microcystis sp. M53603_WE2, assembly GCF_030065435.1. Lineage (NCBI taxonomy): Bacteria > Bacillati > Cyanobacteriota > Cyanophyceae > Chroococcales > Microcystaceae > Microcystis > Microcystis sp. M53603_WE2. Next base: position 2,419 of record NZ_JASJFF010000385.1, on the reverse strand, counting down.
TTTTGGGTTATCTGCGCTATTGTTGCAGGTAATAACAGGCCTAGGACTGACTTGGATTTATTTGCCCGGTTTTCGTGATTTTTGGTCATTTGATAGTTTTTTATCGGTTTATATAGGAATTAAGTTAGCTTTACTGCTATTAACTCTCATCTTGGCCCTTCATTCCCGCTTTTTTCTCATTCCTAAACTGAGCGAGGAAAACTTAAATTTCCTCGCCCTGCACATAGTCGCCGTCACCACTCTAGCAGTATTATTCGTCATTTTTGGCGCTGGCATCCGTTTGGGGGGCTTGACCTAGGACTTGACCATTAGCTTTTAGGGACTTGCGCTTTGATAATGTACCATTTATGGCTTGTCTGATTCTTCTACAGAGCGACTGTCCGGCTGGGATATTATTCCTACGCAGGTCCCTTAGCAGTTCAGCAGTCTGGAGACCTTTCTAGGGCAGGTTTGGCGAAAACGCGAAAATACTGTAATCTGGGCAAGGGATTACAGGGAGTCACTTCCCCCACCTAACCCTTACAATCCTGCTTTTGACAAGGATGGAGACATCAAAAAAATTTTAGAACCCGCTGCGGCTGGGTAGTCACTGGCAGTAAAATTAAAATGCTCGTGGATTCAGTCTGACAGGGATATCTCCTGGGAACCCCTGATTCAGAGAGGACTTAGAGGAAGGATCGTCCAGTTAAGTTGAGTGGAAGCGAGGCTCTTCCATACAAGTATCAAATCTGGGAGAATTATCTAAATAAACATCAACTGCTTTAGGAGAACCCAATCATGTCTATTGTTTTTCAATTTTTTCTCATTGCCTTAGTTTTATTTTCCTTGCTGATGGTGATTGGTGTCCCCGTTGCCTATGCTTCCCCCCAAAACTGGGATCAATCGAAACCCCTTCTCTATGTGGGTTCGGCAATTTGGGCGATTTTAGTCGTTGCCGTCGCTATTTTAAACTTTTTAGTGATTTAGTCTTGATCAGGGGGACGGGGGACAGGAGTCAGGAGTCAGTCGTCAGGAGTCAGTCGTCAGGAGTCAGTATTCTCCCCACACCCCACACCCCACACCCCACACCCCACTACCCCACTTCCCCACTTCCCACTCCTATCCCCTTCTACCTATGACTGTTTTTGAGGGAAATTTTACCGAGGACATATCCTCTTTGCGCTTTGCGATCGTGATTGGTCGTTTTAATGATCTCGTCACTGATAAACTGTTATCAGGCTGTCAAGACTGTCTCAAGCGTCACGGGGTTGATGTCAATCCCGATGGCACCCAAGTCGATTATATCTGGGTACCGGGTAGCTTTGAAGTGCCAATGGTAGCCCGTCAAGTCGCCCTTTCCCACCGTTACGATGCCGTTATTTGTCTAGGGGCAATTATTCGCGGACAAACGCCCCATTTTGACTACGTTGCTGCCGAGGCCGCTAAAGGTATCGCCGCAGCCGCTTTTCAGACCGGTGTTCCCGTTGTCTTCGGTATTCTCACCACTGATACTCTACAACAGGCCCTCGAACGGGCCGGTATTAAAAGTAATTTGGGCTGGAATTATGGCCTATCTGCCCTAGAAATGGCTAGTCTCATGCGTCAATTGCGCCCCCGGAATGAAGATAAACCCCTAGAATTATTGCAAAATAATCCCCAACAGGCACTGATGGAAGGCTAAGAAAATTCCCCCAGCATTTAGGGTTTTAGTTGTCCCCACTCCCCGCTGTCGAGAGAATCAAGACTCTGGAATTAGCTCTAGACCCAGAGGAGCGGATTACGGCAGCTTTTGAGGCTATGGAACGCCCTATCACTGAAAAATTCGCCGCCATTGACAAGTGCTTTGATCGCTTGCAACATCAGTTCAACCGACTACAGGCTAAGATAGAAGTGGTTCTCGAAGCTATTACCGGTTTGGGGGATTGGCCAGAACATGAATCATTGTAAAAAAATGCTCCAAACCACTTGACAAATGCTCTGAGATTTGGCATACTTGGGGAAGTGTAAAAAAAAGGCTTGCGGGCATAGCTCAGTGGTAGAGCGTCACCTTGCCAAGGTGAATGTCGCGCGTTCGAATCGCGTTGCCCGCTTGAACGAATCCGCGTCAGTCCCCACCCTCAACAACGCGGGGTGGGGAAGGAAAGCGCGGCAATTTGAGGACTCGATGTCCGAAAAATTGCCAACTAACTTTTAGGTGTATCCTGATTTTTGATATACTCCTTAAGCTTTTCAATTGGCGCTCCACCGGATGGGCTCTTCTGGTTTCTGTGTGGAAACGAGGTCTATACTGATAGTTTATTTAGGGTCTGCTGAAAAAGTTTTTCCTGGGGGTAGGAGTCAGTAGCCGGTCGTCAGGAGCCGGTCGTTTTAGGCTTTGTTGCCCTTGTTTTTTGTACCAAGCGATGTACTACAAGAAGGATAATGCAAGGTTTTTGAACGT
>NZ_JASJFF010001045.1:0-3220 GCF_030065435.1 Microcystis sp. M53603_WE2 | reverse complement strand
GTATATAGCAATGACCTTAATCGCTGTCATCGATTACGACATGGGAAATCTGCACTCTGCCTGTAAAGGACTGGAAACCGTGGGTGCAGTGCCGAAAATTACCGATTCTCCCCTCGATCTGGAAAAAGCTGACGCTATTGTCTTACCCGGAGTCGGTTCTTTTGATCCTGCCGTCCGGCAAATTCGCAGTCGTCATCTCGAAAAACCGATCAAAGCGGCGATCGCTAATGGTAAACCTTTTCTCGGTATCTGTCTCGGTTTACAAATTCTCTTTGACTCATCGGAGGAAGGTCAAGAGGCGGGTTTAGGGATTATTCCAGGGACAGTGCGCCGTTTTCGCTCAGAACCGGGCATTACCATTCCCCATATAGGTTGGAATCAATTAGACTTCACCCAGCCTGATCATGCTCTTTGGCAGGGATTACCCCCGCATCCTCACGTCTATTTTGTCCATTCCTATTATGTCGATCCCCTTGATAGTCATCTAACTGCCGCCACCGTCACCCACGGCAGTCAAACGGTGACGGCAGCGATCGCTCGTGAGCGTTTGGTGGCGGTGCAGTTTCACCCCGAAAAATCCTCAACTAATGGCTTAAAAATTCTGGCTAACTTTGTTGAACAGGTGCAAAAATTAGCTTTAGTCTCCTAAATAAGCCTTTAAAACCCGCTCGTTTTTTTGGATTTCGCTGGGAATGCCATCGGCTAAATTTGTCCCTTCTGCTAATACCCAAACGTGGTGACAAAGGGACATAATCACATCCATATTATGCTCGATAATTAAAAAGGTAATTCCCTGACGATTCCACTCGATAATATGGTCGTTGATTTGAGCGATTAAAGTGGGATTAACTCCGGCGGCTGGTTCATCTAATAAAATTAATTTTGGCTCGGTCATTAGCACTCGGCCAATCTCTAATAATTTACGCTGTCCTCCCGATAAAGCTCCCGCATAATCCTGCGCTTTCTCCCCTAGACCAATCGAATCTAATAGGTCCAAAGCTTTGGCACGATTTTCCTGTTCCTGTTGGCGAATTTTTGCCCCCTGAAACCAGACTTTGAGAAAATTTTCTCCCGTTTGCCCCGGACTAGCTAAGAGCATATTTTCTAACACCGTTAATCGGGATAATACCCTGGCGACTTGAAAAGTTCTCACACATCCTTTTAGGGCAATTTGATAGGGAGGCAGCTGATGAATCGGCTGACCATCAAGAAAAACTTCCCCTTTATCTGGGCGAATAAAATTAGATAAAAGGTTAAAAAGTGTGGTTTTGCCGGCTCCATTTGGCCCGATTAACCCGGTGATGCTGCCCTGCGGCACATCCAAATAAGCATTATTGACGGCGCGAATGCCCCCAAAACTTTTCGATAATCCTTTGGCAGAAAGTAACATATATAAATTATGAATTATGAATTATGAATTATGAAGTGGGAAGTGGGAAGTGGGAAGTGGGGTGTAGGGTGTAGGGTGTGGGGTGTGGGGAGAATAAATAAAAATAATCTCCTGACTCCTGAATACTTACTCCTGAATACTTACCCCTCAGTTAAATTTAGTTTTGTCCAACCACTTAATTATTTTCCCAAAGTTAACTCCTCTTTTTTGCCGAGGATACCCTGGGGTCGCCAGATCATTAAAACCATGAGCAGCAGACCGATAATCATAATCCGTAAAGCCCCTAATTGGCTATCATTAAAAATATCTAATTGGGGCAAAATAAAGCGAGTCAGGGAATCGTAAGCCCAGAAAATTACTGCTCCTAGTAAGGTGCCAGCATTGCTACCAGAGCCACCGAGAATGATAATAATCCAAGCGTTAAAAGTCAATAATGGTTCAAAATTAGTCGGGTAAATAGTGGTTAATTGCCATGCTAAAAAAGCCCCAGCTAAACCAGCGATCGCACCGCCTAACATCAAAGATTGTAACTTATACCAAAAGACATTTTTTCCTAAAGCCCGGGGAATTTCTTCATCTTCCCGGATAGCTTTGAGGATGCGTCCCCAAGGCGATCGTAAAAGTAATTCTAAACCAGTATAAACGAGAGCGAGGAGGACTAAAACTACCACCATCAGCCCCGCTTTGTAATTATAGTCATTCAAGGCAATTACGCCGTTTATATACAGAAAAAGCAGGATTATCGCCCCTAACGACCCCCAAAAGATTAAAGCCCTCTTTTGCGTCGGTTGATAGCTTTTGCCGCTAATTTGCCCCGCTTCGCGCCATTGTCGTTGCAGATTGCGCCCCAATTGCCAGAGAGCAAAGATAGCAAGCAGGGTAAACAGGGCAATAATTAATAATTTGACGGGAAAACTGGGATTTATATCCAAAGGTAGGGGATAACGTTGTAGTCCGAAACTGCCTTTCGTTAACCAATCCTCGTTAAGCACCAGTAAACGAATTAACTCAGATACCCCGATGGTGACAATTGCTAGATAATCGGCTCTTAATCTCAGGGTGGAAAAACCGATCGCCAATCCCAACAATGCCCCTAGGATCGCCCCGACAATGGCGGCAAAAATCATCGGTACACCCTGTAAAGTCAATAAAACCGTTGCATAAGCCCCTAAAGTGGCAAAAGCAACGTGACCAAAGTTAATTAAGCCAGTAAATCCCCATTGTAGATTTAAACCGAGGGCAAAAATCGCGTAAATACCCGCCCAAATTGTCAGGGAAACCAAATAATCTGTCATGTTATGGCAATTATCTTAATAGTGAGGTACAAAGTTGTCGGTTTCGGGAGTCAGGAGCCAGAAGTCAGGAGTCAGGAATCAGGAGACGATGCCCAATCCAGTTATACTTCATACTTATGAGAAACGGTATAACTCAAAAATGATCTTCAAAGTAAAAAAGGGGTTGGGGGAGTGGGGAAGTGGGGAAGTGGGGGAGTGGGGAGAGGAGGAGAAAAAAGCTGAAAACTCACATCTGATTACTGATTACTGATTACTGATCACTGATCACTGAAAAGGCTGATAGCTAACTGCTAGTATAATATCAGTTAAAACGGCCTCTGTAGCTTGATGGACAATTGTGACGAGCGGAGGGTGCTAGGCTATTAATACCGAAAAAACCTTGTCCTGTTAATTTCTATGCCTCTTTTGATTCTAATTGCCGATGATGACCCCGGTATCCGCCTAGCGGTCAAAGACTATTTAGAATTAGCAGGTTATAGTGTGGTAGCGGCGAGTAATGGTTTGGAAGCTTTGAATTTATTGGATACCTATCATC
>NZ_JASJFF010000280.1:0-12112 GCF_030065435.1 Microcystis sp. M53603_WE2 | reverse complement strand
TGAAAAGAAAGCTCCGCACTTGCCACTTAAGTAGGGAGGTACAATTATTTGTAGGATGGGTTAGCGGTAGCGTAACCCATGCGGGCGTTGGGTTTCATGCTTCAACCCAACCTACGTTCATCTTATATTTAATTCCACCCATCTACTTATATTATGGAACCCCAGAGAAACTACCTCAAGCAACAATTAAAGGAAGGAGCTATTATTAGAGCAGAAAGAAATTTAAATTTAGCACAAGATTGGTTTTCTCTAGAGGATTATTTATGGTAATAATGATTATTTTTAAAGTTAAAAAACTGCTCAAAAAATTTGTCTTTAGTCTCCAAGAGGAAGGATGGAAACCAGCACTCAAAAAGACGAAACGAAAAATTATTAAAATTCTCACAGGAAAGAGTTCCTCTGAATTTGAAGAACAGGTGATCGAAAGTGCTAAATTAGCTGAACCGCGACCCCTAGAAATTGCCAGTAGTGATGATCCTTTAGTCTCGATTATTATTCCTGTTTATAACCAATTTGCCTACACCTTTAACTGTCTCGAATCCTTGAGTGTTAACCTAAGTTCTGATTTAGCTTATGAAATAATCATTGTTAATGATGCTTCCAGCGATGAAACCTTAGAACAATTAGCAACTTTAGTTAAAGGAATTAAAGTATTAACTAATACAGAAAACTCTGGTTTTATTCGTTCCTGTAATTATGGGGCTAGTCAAGCAAAAGGTCAATACCTATATTTTCTCAATAACGATACTAGAATTCTGGAAAATTGTCTAGAAAGTTTAGTGAAATTAATTATCAATAATCCCCAAGTTGGTGCGGTGGGTTCCAAGTTAATTTATGCTAATGGTAAACAACAAGAAGCGGGGGGAATTATCTGGAATTCTGCCGATGGTTGGAATTATGGACGCTTAGATAGTCCCGAGGAACCGGAATATAATTATGTCCGTCCCGTGGACTATTGTTCGGGAGCAAGTTTATTAGTTCCTACAGATTTATTTAAGCAATTAGGTGGTTTTTGTCAAGACTTTATCCCCGCATATTACGAAGATACAGACTTATGTTTTGCCCTCCGAGAATTGGGTTATCAAGTCCTTTATCAACCCCAATCTAACGTCATTCACTACGAAGGAATCACCTCGGGAACAGACCTTTCTAGTGGGATCAAACAATATCAAGTTATTAATCAAACTAAGTTTCGAGAAAAATGGTCAAAGGTATTAACTAAACACCTAGATAACGATGCTAATAATGTACCCAAAGCTGCCCGACGTTTACAAGGAAAACCGACAATTTTAGTCATCGATTCCTATGTGCCACTATACGATCGAGAATCTGGCTGTGTGCGTTTATTAAATATTCTTAAGCTACTGCTCAATTTAGGCTATTCAGTGATTTTCTTTCCCGATAATGGCTATCCTGAACAACCCTATACTTCTGTACTGCAACAGCTGGGAATTGAAGTTATTTATGGCACAGCGCAAAGATATAATCTAGAAGAAAAATTAATCAAATATTTACCCCTGATCGATGGAGTTTGGTTGTGTCGTCCCGAATTGTGTGATAAGTATATGGATTTAATTCGCTTAAAAACAAAAGCACCAATTATTTATGATACAATTGACCTGCATTTTCTACGTTTAAAACGGCAAAAAGACTATCTCGATCCCAGTTACCAAAATACTAGCTGGAGTTGGCAAACCTATCAGAAATTAGAGTTAAACTATGCTAATCAAGCGGAAGCAACCGTAGTAGTAACCGAAGACGAAAAGCAGGTATTATCCTCTTTAGGAGTGAAAAATGTTTGGGTAATCCCCAATATCCATGAAGAAATTTCCCTGTCAGAAAAAGTTGCCTTTGACCAGCGATCGGGTTTAGTATTTATTGGTAGCTACAATCACCCTCCTAATATTGATGCCGTTAAGTGGTTATGTTTAGAAATTATGCCCTTAGTTTGGGCATCCCGTCCCGATATTACCGTTAATTTATTGGGAAGTAACCTCAAGGATGAAGTGAAAGAATTAGCCAATGATCAAGTGATTGTTACCGGTTATGTTCCCGAAGTGGAACCCTATTTCCAAAAGAGTCGGATTTTTGTCGCACCCCTGCGATTTGGTGCGGGAATGAAGGGTAAAATAGGTCAAAGTCTTTCCCTAGGATTACCGACTATTACCACAAAAATTGGTGCCGAAGGTATGGGATTAATTGACCACCAAGATGTTTTAATTGCCGATACTGCCGAGGAATTTGCCCAAGCGGTGATCGAACTCTATGATAATATGGAATTGTGGCAAAAACTCGCTGATAATTCCCTAGAAACTATTAAGAGATACCAACCCGCTACCGTGCAAACTAACCTACAAGCTTTGTTATCGAATCTAGGAATTGTTGCCAAGGATAGTTAACAAGAAAAAAGCTCATTTCTCCCACAGGTCTATTCTATGTCACCGCAACCAAATAAACTCTAGAATCCGCAATTTTGCAGAATTAAAAACCTATTGAGAGACATTACTGATTTGATAAACGCCAACTGTTTCTAGAAGTAATTCCTGACTATAATGCCATAGGTTGCCTCGAAAAAGTTGACAAGACAATCTTAAAAACTTGGCAATTAATGCCCGTTTATTTCTGACTAACGACTGAATTATCATTTTTACCTTTCCCCTTTTTCCTTGAAAAAATATGCCAACTTATCCTGATATCTCCAGTCAAGCTTTTAAACATCCCCTAGATCAGCAAGCTGAACAGGCCTTAAGATCAGTTCCGGGGTTTGATTTACTAGCGAAAAGTTTTTCCGAATATCTCTATGAACGTCCCCAGCAAATTTTATTAATGGGCAATGATCTCAAAGTCGGCCCGCGTCAATACGCCACTTTATACGGTATATATCGCCAATGTCTGCGGGATTTAGATATGTCCCCAGAACCGAATCTTTATGTCAGTCAAAACCCTTCAGCGAATGCCTATTCTTTAGGTTCGGAACATCCCTACATTGTCTTTAATACTGCCCTTTTAGACCTATTAGATGAAGAAGAAATTAGGGTAATTCTTGCCCACGAATTAGGTCATTTAAAATGCGATCATAGTATTTTAATTCAAATGTCTTTTTGGGTGATGGGGGCGGCTAATTTCCTTGGGGGCATCACCTTAGGACTAGGAAAAGCCATTACTACTGGTCTAGTTTATGCCTTTTATGAATGGCGCAGAAAAGCCGAATTATCCGCAGACAGAGCCGCTTTATTAGTTAGCGATGATTTAAATGTAGTCCTGAGAACTTTAATGAAATGTGCAGGAGGAAGTCAAAAATATCTGCATGAATGCAACTTAGAAGAATTTATTCGCCAAGGAGAAGCCTACCGACAATTAGACCAAGATAACTTAAACCAGATTTATAAATTTCTCATTTATAATGGCGGTAATGGTTCCTTTTTAACCCATCCTTTTTCCGTGGAAAGAGTGCATTATCTACAGGAATGGTTTAACTCGGAATCCTATCGTCAAATTCGCCGGGGAAACTATGCCAAAACAGGGGTAAAAAGCTCAATTAATATTGATGCTAATGATAGGGAAAGCGAAAGATTACAGCGACAAATAGCAGAACTACAAGCAGAAATTGAACGGGCAAAAAGACAAAGAAACCCTGAATAATCTATACGAAGGCAGGAGACAGGAGACAGGATTCAGGAGATTGCCTTTATTTATTCTCCCTTCTCCCCACACCCCACACCCCACACCCCACACCCCACACCCCACACCCTTTACTGATCACTGAAAATTCTCTTGTCTGTGTTTTGCCAATTTGGTGAGTACAATAGAGGTATCGGGAACCGAGAATGGCAATTCTCCCTACGATTATCCATACACACTTACCCCCACTCTCTCTTTTTTGTTCTACTGCCCATGCTCCAAGATACCCAATCCATTCGTTACTATCAAAGACTCACCGATGACATGGTGGATCTTTGGCACCGTGGCTCGCGTTTTGATGAGATCCGGCTATATGTAGAAGGCTATTTAGCCTGTTTACGCCATTCTAGTTCCATAGAACCCTATCTAATTCATCGTCTCGAAGAAGAAATATTTCGTTTTCTGCGAGATCCCTCTAATTTTGAATATCTCTCCCCCCAAACCCAAACCCAAACCGAAGCAGATTATGGCTATTATTAACCCCATCTCGGCTTAAGGGAATTTGGCCATCATTCCGCCCAAAAAATCGGATTGACTCGCGAGAATCGCCCCGGGATTAGACCTCTTGCATCGGGCAGAATTGAGGAGTTAGGAGTCGGGAGACAGGGCGATTTTTACCAGCGCTCTACCGAGCTTGACAGGAACGAGATTCGGTCATCTGTAGAACAATAGTATCGATCGCTTTCACTAGGGACTGTCCAGAAACCCGTTGATTATTAACGATAATGCTAAATAACATCGGTTCTTGGTGGGGGTTTTCTAGATAACCCGATAGGGCCCGCACACCGGTAAGAGTGCCGGTTTTAGCGTAAACTGTGCCAGTAGCGGCCGTCTGACGCATTCGGTTTCTCAGGGTGCCACTAATTCCCGCTACCGGTAAGGAAGCATAGAAAGTGTCTCGATTAGGAGAATAATACATCACCCGCAAAATTTCCACGATCGAGCGGGGAGTAGCGGTATTACGGCGGGATAATCCCGAACCATCGGCTAAACGAAAACCACTGGGATTGATGCCCAATTGTGCCAAGATGGCAGTAACATTTTTAGCACCGCCGATAAAGCGAAAAAGAGTGTCAGCGTAGAAATTATTACTTCTCTGATTAGTGATATTAACCCAATCGCGCAGGGATTTCTTCTGAATCGTCGTTTCCGGGTTCATCACTTGTAAAGCGGCAGCCGTGGTAAATAACTTTGTATTAGAAGCGGGGATAAAATAGCGATCAGCGTTATGACTATAAATAACTGTTTGGCGATCGATAGATTCGATTAATATACCCCACTGATTGGGAGCTTGACTAATAACTTTATCGATATTTGCCCCGATCGATTGAGTACAGGTATTATTGGTGTTATTGTTTTCTGGCGGGGGAACGTATAATTCTATGGATTCGTTCGACGAGGAAGGAGCGGGATAAACAGACAGATTAACTTGAGCGATGCTAGGATAGGCCAAGGCGATAGTGGCTACACTGGCCACTGTCAACGAATTGAGGCAATTGAGGAGTTGTTTCATGCTGTGTTTGTGTAAGAGTCTGGTTTCCGTAAGCGTTCGCCCTATTGTACCAGTTGCCGCTCAAGTGTCAAAGTTACCTTTCTAACAGATTTTAGCGGCTAATTCACACCCATGCCAGAGAAGAAAGCTGGCAATAGCCCAGAACTACACTGATACCTATTCTCAAGACCAGTTGGGATTTTTCTGGGTTCCAAAACCGGGCTATTTTGATACCGTTGACATTGCTGGTGACAATTTGGGGATAATAAAAGCAAAGTGTAGGAAGAGGGATATCCGACCCATGTATTCTGTCTCAGATGATTCCAAAACAATGACGAATACCAGCCGTCAAACTGTGCTAGAGACGTTAAACTTACAAAAAACTTATCGGACAGGATTCTGGTTAGATAAAAAAATCGAATCCTTGAAAAACTGTACTTTAATTGTCCATGAGGGCGAAACCTTTGGATTATTAGGCCCGAACGGGGCCGGCAAAACCACACTCTTAAAAACCCTTTTGGGGATTGTCCGACCCACTTCCGGACGGGCCTTGATTCTCGGTCAGCCAATTGGCGATCGCTCGGTCAGGCAACGCATCGGCTATCTTCCCGAAAATGCCTACTACTACGACTATCTCACCGGCTGGGAATTCCTGCAATTAATCGCCAGCATTTTTCAAATTCCCTCTTCTGTGCAGAAAAAACGCATTCCTGAATTATTGGATTTAGTGGGATTAGACCGCAAAACTGCCCAGAAAAAACAATTGCGTCAATATTCTAAGGGAATGATGCAACGGATCGGTATAGCCCAAGCATTAATCAATGATCCTGAATTAGTCTTTTTCGATGAACCGATGTCGGGACTAGACCCTATCGGTCGCTATCAGGTGCGGGAAATTATTCAATCCCTCAAACAACGGGGGAAAACCATCTTTTTTAACTCTCATATTCTCTCCGATGTGGAACAAATTTGCGATCGCATTGCCCTGTTGGCCCGGGGAGAATTACTCTGTGTTGGTTCCCTCGAGCAAATTCTCGGTCGTGCTGATGTCTATCAGGTGATTGTTCAAGGTGGTAGGGAGGATCAACTACAGCAATGGATACTCGGTTTGCATTGGCGCGATAATTGTTGGCAGGGACAATTACAGGGAGAACCCGCTGCTTTTCTGGCTGCCCTGCCTAGTATCGATGCTCGCTTGATTAGTCTGAATTTAGCTCGTGCTTCCCTAGAAGAATTTTTTATCGACCAATTACGTCAGCGCGGTATTACCTCTAGTCAATAAGCACTCTCAGAGCAAATCCGTTGAGTATAGGCTACATATTAGGACAGGCAAAAGGCAAAAGAGGGAATAGATAATCAGTTTTTAATAACTGGATTTAGTATTAATCTACAAGGGAAGTTGCCAAAAAGGAGACGAGCGTGCGACGGGGAAGACATAAAATTTTTATCGGCATGGCCCCGGGGGTCGGGAAAACTTACAAAATGCTGGAGGAGGGGCATAGCCTCAGAAAGCAGGGAACCGACGTGGTGATCGGACTGCTCGAAACCCACGGCCGGAAAGAGACCGCCGCAAAAGCCGAGGGGTTGGAAATCGTACCGAGAAAAATCCTAGAGAAAGAGGGATTTACTCTCTCGGAAATGGATACAGAAGCGATTATCGCCCGCTCGCCGCAGCTGTGTCTGATCGATGAATTAGCCCACACGAACGCGCCTGGTTCGGAGCGAGAGAAACGCTTTCAGGACGTGGAGATAATTTTATCCCGGGGAATCGATGTTTACTCGACAGTGAATATCCAGCATATCGAGAGTTTAAACGATTTGGTTGCCCGAATCACTGGGGTGGTGGTGCGGGAGCGAATACCCGATCGAATTTTGGAGGAAGCTGATGAAGTGATCGTGGTAGATGTTACCGCTGAAACCCTAGAGGAAAGATTATTAGCGGGAAAAATCTACGCTCCCGAAAAGATCCAACCATCTTTAAATAATTTCTTTCGACGGCGCAATTTAATCGCCCTCCGGGAACTCGCCCTGCGTGAAGTGGCCGATACAGTGGAAGAAGAAGCGAGTAATTCGACATTTATCGGTCAATTCTGTCCCGTTCACGAACGGGTATTAGTCTGTGTTTCCACCTATCCCAACTCTTTACGATTATTACGTCGAGGAGCGCGGATAGCGGGGTATATGAATGCGGAATTTTTCGTGATTTTCGTCGATAAACCCGATCGCTTTCTCACCAAAGAGGAGGCTTTACATATCGAAACCTGCGAACGTTTATGTCGGGACTTCGAGGGGAAATTCTTACGGGTTAAAAGCTATCAGGTGGCATCAGCGATCGCAGAAGTGGCCGAACAGGAACGAATCACCCAGATTGTGATCGGGGAGAGCCTTCAATCGCGCTGGAAGAATTTCATCAAAGGTTCTTTCACCCAAAAACTCATGCGTCTGATCTGGCAGAAAAATATCGATCTTCACATCATCGCCACCGAACCAAAAGTACCGATTAAAAACGCGCGGGCCAAGGGGGTGAAAAGGTGACTACCTGACTTGAAAGAGGTTGTGGGGTGTAGGGTGTGGGGTGTGGGGTGTGGGGTGTGGGGTGTAGGGTGTGGGGTGTGGGGTGTAGGGTGTAGGGTGTGGGGTGTGGGGAAGGAAACCTCGGAACTTTCTGCCACTTCCCCACTTCCCCTCTCAAATCAGCAACGCCCTCTGGGATGATATTCTAGGAGTTAATCTTTAATGCAAATCCGTTGTCACTTAAGGGAGTTAACTCATGCAGGTAAATAATCTCGGCTTTATCGCTAGTATCCTATTCGTCCTAGTCCCCACGGTTTTCCTCTTGATTCTGTTTATCCAAACCAGAGAGGAAACCGAGGGTTAAATTCCTTCCCTATCCCTATTTTTCCTAAAAACCCCGGTGATTTCTTGAAGTCATGCGGGGTTTTTTCGCTTCAATTAGGGGAAAATGCTAGTTTCGTCTCCAGTAAGCATTTCACGATTCCATAAGCAAAAATTATCACACAAAGCCGAGAAGAGCCTCGGATTTGGCGGATCTGAGTTTTTGTCCCTTTTGAGTTTCTCGATTTCTCGTTGATTGGCTTCCCGGTCAGCAACCACCCATAATTGTTTATCTTCATCCCACTTGGCTTCCGTGTATATTGCTTTTTCCCAAAAGCAGGCCGATTTAATTTGTTCTGGATTAAGACCCTCGGCTCCGTTGAGGAAGGCTCCGTTGAGGTTGGCTCCGTTGAGGTTGGCTTCTTCGAGGAAGGCTCCGATGAGGAAGGCTCCGTCGAGGTTGGCTCCGTTGAGGAAGGCTCCGTTGAGGTTGGCTCCGTTGAGGTTGGCTTCTTCGAGGAAGGCTCCGATGAGGTTGGCTCCCTTGAGGAAGGCTCCGTTGAGGTTGGCTCCGTTGAGGTTGGCTCCGATGAGGTTGGCTCCGATGAGGTTGGCTCCGTTGAGGTTGGCTCCGTTGAGGTTGGCTCCGTTGAGGAAGGCTCCGATGAGGTTGGCTCCGATGAGCTTGGCTCCGTCGAGGTTGGCTCGGTTGAGGTTGGCTCGGTTGAGGTTGGCTCCGTCGAGGTTGGCTTCTTCGAGGAAGGCTCCGTTGAGGTTGGCTCCGTCGAGGTTGGCTCGGTTGAGGTTGGCTCGGTTGAGGTTGGCTCCCCTCAAATTTGTCCGACTTAAATCAAGAATTTTAATTTTATTAGAGTCAGTTGTTTCAGCCAAATTATCCCCTTTACGCCGCCCGATTACCGTTAAAGCGGCCTGAACTGGAATACTCACGGAAGGGAGCTTTTCTGGGGTCTTCTCTCTTTCCTCTGCCTCTGGCTTCAGTTGTTGAATATTCGAGGGAATGGGGGAATTTTTACGAATGTAGGAAGTCAGCACTTCCATAATTGTCCATTGATCCTTGGGAGAATCTTTGGCAATTCGCTCTAGGGAATAAATGCCGCCAATTACCACCTCCTCTTTACCACTACCGATTTGCTCGACAGCTTTCGAGAAGCGCTCGGTAATCAGACGTTGCTGAGTCAGTTGCATTTCCGCTTGAGAATTGAAATAATTGACAATAAGCCCAATTCCTGCCAAAAGGGTAGCAATTAATCCCAGGGCAGAAATAATCGTTTTGACCACATCAATGGCAAAGGTGCGGCTGTCTTTGTCTTCACGGGCAAAAAGCCCCGGTATTTGCTGAAATAGCCAGAAGGGAAAGATTAGCAGTTTCCAAGCAACTCTGACAAGAGACTGGAGCGATAGCAACAATCTTTTAATTAGCCTTTTTCCCCCGCGATAGGGCATTTTTAGATTCCAAGCAAGAATCGCTCTGGGATGTTGGCTCAAATATTCTTTCGCTTGCTGCCAGTCATCTATCTCATTGCCTTCTTTACCCGATGCCAGCCGTTTTTGATAAAACTCGTAAGCCTTGATCTGGTGCAATTCTAAAGGAATTCGTGGTGATTTTTTCGGAACCATGCAGCGTTTTCCCCGCCAATAGATGGATTTTGCCAAGGGACTGAGGGACTGACAAAACTGTTTTCGAGACCGGTTGAAAAGAAGTAAGTAGGTAGGCGTTAAAAGTTGTCAGATGCCCCCCTTATTAAGGGGGGATTAAGGGGGGACTAAGGGGGGATCGGCACCCCCCTTATCAAGGGGGGCAGGGGGGATCGAACCTAAAATCCATTTTTAATTTAATTATAACCAGCTACTTACAATCCAACCATTAAAGTTTATCTGTTAATCGGGTAATCGGCTCTCTCGGATGCTGTGTAATCAACAGGATCGATCATCGAGATTGTCGGTATAGACTAGAGCCTAACGTCAACCTTTGATCAAGCTGTTGGGCTACAATCCAGCAAGGACAAGAGAGCCTGTTTACAGAACCGATTGATCGCTTTAAGTGGTGTACTCGGCGTTAATTTTGACGTAATCGTAACTAAGATCGCAACCCCAGGCCGTACCTGTTCCCGAACCGTTACCGATACAGATAGACATTAAAACGGTATCTTCTCGTAAATAAGCCCCGCTTGCTGCCGCTTTCAGGTAATTACTGGCACTAGCTCGATCGAACGCCAGAGGTTGACCATTTTCCATCATCACGAAGTCGCCTAACTTAATTTGTAGATCTTCTTGATGGAAGACTATCCCGGCCCGGCCCGCGGCCGCCGCAATTCGTCCCCAGTTGGGATCTCGACCGAAAACCGCCGATTTTACTAAGGAAGAACCGGCAATGGTGCGAGCAATCTGACGAGCGGACTGATCATCGGCCGCCCCCGAAACCCGCACTTCTATTAAACAGGTGGCTCCTTCCCCATCCCGGGCGATCGCTTTGGCCAGGTATTGACAAACTTCCGTTAACATGGCCTCTAACTTTTGGGCATCCCGGCCCATTTCTGTGATCGCCGTGGTGCGCGATTGACCGTTAGCCAAGGCGATCAGACTGTCATTGGTACTGGTGTCCCCATCCACCGTAATCTGATTAAAACTTTTATTAGCCGCCCGACTTAACATATTTTGCCAGAGAACCGTCGATACTGCAGCATCACAGGTAATAAAGGAGAGCATCGTCGCCATATTCGGGTGAATCATCCCCGATCCCTTGGCAATTCCCCCAATTGTGACCGGACGACCATCGATGGTGGTTTGCAAGGCGATCGATTTGGGGACTAGATCCGTGGTCATAATCGCCCGGGCCGTGCTTTCGCCGCCATTTTCCGACAATAAACCCGCTAAGGTCGGTAAAGCGGCGGTTAACGCATCCATGCGAATCCGTTGCCCGATCACTCCCGTAGATGCCAGCAAAATTGCATCGGCGGGAATCCCTAAAACTTGGCTCAAGGCGGCGGCACTATCGAGAGCATCTTGCCATCCAGCTTCCCCCGTGGCGGCGTTTGCTTGGCCGGCATTACACAAAATCGCCCTGGCGCTGGCTTTAGTTTGTAGGCGTTGACGGCAATAATCGACGCAAGCGGCCCGCACTTGACTGGTGGTAAAGACTCCGGCGGCGATCGCTTCTGTTTCCGAGACAATTAGGGCTAAATCGGGCAAACCGGACGGTTTTAGCCCCGCGGCCATCCCTGCGGATTTAAATCCTTTTGGGGCGGTGATCCCCCCCTCTATTTCCTGCCAATCGGCCATTTTCTCCCGTCTCCTACTCAAATTCGACGATCGATTATAGCAAGTAAAAAGCCAAAAAGTAGCAAAGGGTTTGACCGTTGCGGGTTGGGGAGAGGGGAGTGGGGAGCATAAATAAAAATAATCCAGGAGTCTCGGAGTCTCCCTTGTCCTGATTAAGCTGTCTCTTGGGCAGCGGCTAATTCTGCCAGTTTTTCCTGTTGATCCTTGGCGATACAGGATTGGATCACATCTTCGATATCGCCGTCTAAAATGCGATCGAGGGAAAAATTCTGATTTAAGCGATGATCGGTGAGACGATTATCCTTATAGTTATAGGTGCGAATTTTTTCCGAACGGGAACCAGTTCCCACCTGAGAGCGTCGCATGGAACTGACCGCTTCCTGTTGTTCCTGTAACTTCATATCGTACAGTTTCGCCCGGAGAATCTGCATAGCTCGTTCCCGGTTTTGCAATTGCGATCGCTCCTCGGTACAAAAAACTCGGATTCCCGTGGGTTTATGGATTAAATCGACGGCAGTTTCCACTTTATTGACATTTTGACCGCCTGCACCCCCGGATCTAGCCGTGGTTAACTCAATATCCTTGGGATCGATATGCACTTCCACATCGTCCACTTCTGGCATAATCGCCACGGTAGCGGTAGAAGTGTGGACGCGACCACTGGCTTCCGTCAGAGGAACCCGCTGCACCCGATGGACTCCCGCCTCAAATTTCAGCTTACTATAGACGTTATCGCCTTTAATCTCTAAAATTGCCTCTTTAAATCCTCCCATATCCGCCGGAGATTCACTCAAAAGGCTAACT
>NZ_JASJFF010001059.1:0-3760 GCF_030065435.1 Microcystis sp. M53603_WE2 | reverse complement strand
AGCTACTTTTTCCCTGAAAATTAGGTAATTGACCCCCTCAAAATCGGTAAAACCCCACACCCCACACCCTACACCCTACACCCTGCCCCTAGGAAAAACTTTTTCAGCAGACCCTAATTAAGCTTTTCAACATCGATAATGTACCTCTTGCGAACAGTAAACGCTATAATTGTGCCTCCCTACTTAGTTGAGACTCCGAGACTCCGAGACAGTTATCAGTTCATCAATGGTTAAGATGTTCAAAGACTGATTTATCACCGATATCGTTGGGGAGAGGTTGGCTTAACTTTCTCAGAGCAAAGATAACGAATAAAGTCGCCCAGAGAATTAATAGCCCCTTTTCCCAATTTAAGGGCAATATCCCCAAAAGATGACCGAGTAAAAGGGTGGGAACTAGAGGGGTTAAAAACTTGGTTTCTAGACGATTAAAACAAAAAGCTTCTTTGAAATAAATCCCCGTGAGACTAGCAAAAATAAAGCCCACACCGAATAAACTCACCGGATGGTTATAGACAAATTCTAGGGGAGAAAGGTGAGAATAGAGGCTGAAAATTAGGGAAGTAATCGCCCCGATTAGCCAAAAAAATTGCAGGAGACGATGGAGGGGAATTAAATAAATATGGATAGTCAATAAACTGATGCCTAACCCCAGACAAAAACCCATGTATAAAAGGTTAGTCAGGGGCAGTAATTGCGGTCGGGTGAGGACTATAATTGTAGCGACAGCGAAACTAAAAGCCGCTAAATTTAAACCCAGACGGTAGAGACGCACCCCTAGGCGATCGCTATCCGTAATCGTAAACTCTCCGAATTGACCTTGATAAACTCGATCGACAGCAGGGGAAGTCATAATGCTCTAAAGAAAAAGGGAAGCTTAGAAAAGATTGACTAAAAATCATCTTAATCTTAAATTATGCCAGTAGCCTCACTTCTCCCTCCTCTCGGCTGACTAATTGCGAGTTAGGATCAAGGTTACATTTCCTTTAGATTTTTAAGCCATGTCGTTGAACCAAGAATCCCTCGCTTTTAGCCATGGGAGGGTCAAGAACTCAACTAGCGAAATTTTGATCGTAGGCGGTGGTATCATCGGATTAGCGATCGCCGTCGATTTGCAATTGCGCGGGGCAAAAGTTACCCTCCTAGTTCGAGATATAGCTCAGGCCGCTAGTCGTGCGGCTGCGGGAATGTTGGCCCCCCATGCGGAGGGGATTCCCCCGGGTCCGTTTCTCGATCTTTGTCTGCGATCACGCTGGCTATATCCAGAGTGGAGCCGCAAAATCGAGGATTTAACGGGGATAAACAGCGGTTACTATCCCTGTGGTATTCTTGCTCCCGTTTACGAGCTAGATCAGCCTATTACTGCCAATACAGCTAATAAAATTTGGTTAGACAGCAATGCAGTTCACCTCTACCAACCCGGACTAGGTAAAGATGTGATCGGTGGTTGGTGGTATCCCGACGATGGACAAGTGGATAACCGGCAGCTAGTGACTGGGCTGCAACAAGCGGCCGAAAATTTAGGGGTAGAAATTCGCCAAGGCATAGAAGTCCACGCCATACAGCAAAAGCAGGGAAAAGTCAAGAGTATTTATACCTCAATTGGGGAATTAGAAGCAAAAATTTACATTTTAGCGGCGGGATCCTGGACGAGTCAACTTTTACCCCTCCCTATCCATCCCGTCAAAGGTCAAATGGCCGCAGTAAAAATGCCCCCTAACCAGACCTTAGCTAGGGTTTTATTCGGTCCGCAAACCTATCTGGTTCCCCGTCGCAATGGTCGTTTAATTATCGGGGCCACTTCCGAAAAAGTGGCCTGGCAAACGGGTAATACACCCCAAGGACTACAAGCCCTTTTTGCGCGCGCTACCCGTCTCTATCCCCCTTTAGCTGACTGGGAAATCGAGGAAATGTGGTGGGGATTCCGTCCGGGTACAGCGGATGAATTGCCCATTTTAGGCCGCAGTAGCTGTGATAACCTGATTTTAGCTACTGGTCACTATCGCAATGGCATTTTACTCGCTCCCGTCACTGCTTCCTTGATTGCTGACCTGGTGATTAATGACAAAGTTAATCCCATTTTGACCCATTTTAGCTGCGATCGCTTTAATCAACCATCACCCATTACTATTCCATCTATGTCCTTAACTATTATTGAGAATAAACCCCAAGCACTTTTATCGCCCCAGAATGATCGCCTCACCATTGCCGGGAAAACCTTTCACTCCCGCTTGATGACTGGGACTGGCAAATATGCCAATCTGACGACTATGCAGGAAAGTATTAGTGCCAGTGAATGTCAGATTGTCACCGTCGCCGTTAGACGAGTACAAACGAACGCACCCGGCCATGAGGGATTAGCAGCGGCGATCGATTGGTCGAAAATCTGGATGTTACCCAACACTGCTGGTTGTCAAACGGCCGAAGAAGCGATTCGGGTGGCCCGTTTAGGGCGAGAAATGGCCAAATTATTGGGACAGGAAGACAATAACTTTATTAAACTCGAAGTTATTCCCGATCCTAAATATTTATTACCCGATCCGATCGGAACTTTGCAAGCGGCGGAACAATTAGTTAAAGAAGGTTTTGCCGTACTGCCCTATATTAACGCCGATCCTCTCTTAGCCAAACGTTTAGAGGAGGCTGGCTGCGCCACGGTTATGCCGCTGGGATCGCCGATCGGGTCGGGACAGGGGCTGAAAAATGAGGCAAATATCGCAATTATCATCGAATCGGCCCAAATTCCCGTGGTGGTAGATGCCGGGATCGGTACACCCTCAGAAGCGGCCCGGTCCATGGAAATGGGTGCGGATGCTTTATTAATTAACAGTGCGATCGCTATGGCGGCCAATCCAGCTATGATGGCCCAAGCCATGGCAATGGCAGCAAAAGCGGGACGTTTAGCCTATTTAGCGGGAAGAATGCCGATTAAGTCCTATGCTAGTCCTAGTTCCCCCCTGACGGGAACGATCGCCTAACCGATTAAGCTAGGAATGGGCTGTTTTCAGCTATTAGAGCCAGCAAAAATCTCTATGACTACAGACAATCAAACTGAGTATGTTGCCGCTTTAACTGATTTACACCGCGGACTTGACCGTAAAGGGCCCGGCGACTCTGACTTCTCCCTAAAAATTTTGAGTAATCTCTCTATTTTGCCCCTCAAGCCGCGAATTGCCGATCTAGGATGTGGAAGTGGTGCTAGTGCTTTACTGCTGGCACAATACTACCAAAGCCCTGTCATGGCAGTGGATTCCTCGTCGGTTTTTATCGACGAACTCAAAACCCGAGCAAAACAGCTTGGTCTTGAGCATTTAATCATTCCAATTCATGGTGACATGGCTAAACTTGATTGGTCAGTGGGTTCAGTTGATCTACTTTGGTCTGAGGGGGCTGCTTATAATCTTGGGTTTGAGCAGGCTCTTAAAATCTGGCGACCGCTTGTTTCTAACAACGGGATCGCCGTCATCTCGGAGATGAGTTGGTTTACTGATGAGCTGCCAGAGCCGGCTGTGGCCTATTGGCAAAACGCCTATCCTATGATGGGTAATGAGTTTGAGAATATCGTTCGGGCTAATAGGTCTGGTTTTAAGGTACTTTCTACCCAGAGGCTGCCCAGTCAGCTTTGGTGGCTAAATTATTATCAACCTCTCCGTGAGCGAATCGGGCAGCTGGAAATCAGCCCAAGTAGCTCATCGGTTATTCGTGAAACCGAAGAAGAGATGAAACTTTTTGAGAAATTCAGCAACTTCTATGGTTATACCTT
>NZ_JASJFF010001224.1:0-5403 GCF_030065435.1 Microcystis sp. M53603_WE2 | reverse complement strand
TGTTGGATAAGACTTTTGGACTTTTTTCCCCTCAAAAAGTGCCAGCCATTGCGGGGATCGGGGGAAACTTCGGGTACTTTTTCCCTGAAAATTAGGTAATTGACCACCTGAAAATCGGTAAAACCCCACACCCCACACCCTGCCCCTAGGAAAAGCTTTTTGCCGCAAACCCTAGGTAATTGACCCCCTCAAAATCGGTAAAACCCCACACCCTACACCCTACACCCCACACCCTACCCCCACGAAAAACTTTTTGCCGCAAACCCTAATTAAGCCTAACTGTTAATAGCGTAATGATAGGCACTACCATTAGATTCCATAGGCATCAACCACTGGGAGATAGTTTCTAGTTTTTGACGGATTTGATCGAGTTGATCCTGCACAGGTTGCAGGAAAGTTTCGTACTGTTGTACCTGAGTTTTTAAACGCAATAATGCGAGATTAGTATCGCGCCATTGTCGCTCCTGTTCTTCAAATTCACGAGTTTTTTGCTCTAAATCCGACCATTGACCGTCAATACTATCGCTGCTTTTTTGTAAATCCTCTTGTAGTCCCTTGATTTCTGCTGCTAAACGTTGACTTTCTTGAAGATTATTTTGATAATTATCGGCCAACAGCATTAACAATGGTTCAAAGCCAGATTTTTGAGTATTTTCTGAGGATGAAATCCCCTGTCTCCGTTGCAGAATTTTCAGATGTTGAGAGCTAATAGCTTGCCTTTCTTGGAGATTACGTCTTTGTCCGACTAAAGTTGCCGCCAGCATTCCTTTTTTTTCCTGTTCCTCGGCTAATTCTTCTTCTAAATTAGCTCGCTCAGATTGATCTATTGTAGCCATTCTTGCTTCTAATTCTTCCACGGTTTGGCATTGGAGAGTTAATTCTTCCTCTTGGTCGTTGACAAAAATTTCCCAGCGCTTGAGGTCTGTTTGTAAGTTCTTAACTAAGCTCTCCAATTCTTCTAAAGGCATTTGTTCAAGAGCTTCTAGATCGATTTTACCATCAAAACCTAGTTCTTCCCCTCCGAGGAGACGAAGGAGCATTTGTCGAGTAGAATCAGTGGTTTGTAGGGTGAGGTTAAGGTGCTCGAATAATTTCTGTTTTTGACTCAGAACAGTTTCTTGTATTTGTAATTCTATTTTAGCTGTTTCCAAAGCCCTGCGACTCGTCTGTAATTCCCTAGCTCTTTTTTCTAGATAATCGAGCATTTCATCGTTGGCGACCTGACGATTTTCTACAGCTTTTTTCTGCCCCTCTAAACTCTGCCAACAACTATTTAAAATTGTCTGTTGTTCCTGCACAGATTCAAGAGTGGAATGGAGAATTTGTGAGGGAGAATTGCCCCGATCATGATGAGCAGCTAAACGCTCCGCTAGAGAGCGAATAAATTGTTGTTGTTCTGGGGAAAGATTGGGGTAGGAGTTACAATTTATTTGTCCTTCTTCCAGGTGTCGCTGTTGCTCGTTTAATTGTTGTTTTAGGGTTTCCAGTTCTTGTCTTTTGCGCTCTAAATACTCTAATTCTGCCTCTATTTGTTCAATTTGCTCGATTCTTGTCTCCATTTCCATTTTCTGGCGGTTGAGAATCTCGCTTTGATAGGTGAGGGATTGTTTCCACTGCTCGATTTTCTCTTGATCTTTCTTGCTGCGCTCCATCAAACGGGAAATCTTTTGCAGTTGCCGCACCATCTCCGCTCCCGCTAATTCCGGGTTTCCTTGTAGTTGACGATTATTGCTCAAATTTACCAAGAGAAGCGCACCTTCACCCAGGGAGTTAGTTTCGTCGTAGGTTAGGATATCTTCCCCTGGTATGGCACTCCACGTCTGATCCTTATGCTGACAGGCCAATAGTTTCAATTCGGTTTTGTAACCGCCGATAAAACCTCTAGTCTGTTTTTTTACTTCTGCAAGGTATAGCACGAGTAGTCGTCCTCTATAATAAAAGTCTTTGTCATCGATTTTAGAGAGCGTTGGCAATCAAGGCTAGGAGCGGCCGGTCTATGGTTTGGTGTGTAACCATCCGATCCCAAAAATTTTTTAATCGAGTTTTTCTTTTTTATCCATACATTTGTTCTCAATTCTTCTCCTTACCGACTGGAAAATTTTTGATGATTTTTCAGTGCCGATGTACTATCTTGATCTCAAAAAATTCGGTAGTCAATCTCTTAAATGCAGTAAAGCCGCTCTTCTCGACTTTGTGTGATAATTTTTGCTTATGTAAGGTTAAATGTTTACTGGGCAAGACTTTTAGGACTATTTTGAAAGAAGAAACTATCAGTATAGACCTCGTTTCCACACAGAAACCAGAAGAACCGTAAAGCTTACTGAAAAATATGTTACATAATTAGCTTATCAGATTTATTATTAGTGACAAGAGGAGGGAAGAGAGCGTTTCTCATCAAGAGGGAGTGGGACGGGATTGGGCATCATCTCTAGATCACCAGCGATGGATTGTTTCTCTGGCGCTCCGCAGCTCCAGCGCTCCGCAGTACCCCCATACCTTATTAAACAGGATTTAACTGAATGTCAGCATTCATCCCTCGCGCTTAGCACAATGGGACGGGGCTTTTAAAGGGGCGAAGCAATTCGCCCAAGGGTTCACCTCATGAATGCTGACCAGCATATAGACAATTCCTCAAAAACTATGTTATAGCAACTTCTATAGTTGTGAGGTACAGAGTCTTAGGTTTTGAGGAGTCAGGAGTCAGGAGTCAGGAGTTAAGATTTTGGTGTACCTCATGAGATTGGGAAACGCTATATCATAGTTATAGTTTCTTGATAATTCTTATGTACAAAGCGTACAAATTCAGACTTAAGCCTAATACCGAGCAAGAAATAGCCTTAGCTAAAAGCTTTGGCTGTTGTCGTTGGTTTGGGAATTTTCCCTGAATTTATGCCAAGAAACCTATAAAACCACAGGAAAAGGACTGACACGAAACTATATTCAAGGACTATTGCCTAGTCTCAAAAAAGCTTATGAGTGGTTGACAGATGCTTATTCCCAGTGCTTACAGGTTGTTGCTTTGAACTTATCGCAAGCTTATCAAAATTTCTTTGAGAAACGAGCTAGACTACCAAGATTCAAATCTAAACATGGTAAACAATCAATTAGCTATCCAGCTAATATTAAATTTGAGGGAGATTATCTAAAGCTTCCTCAAATTGGATTGGTTTATTGTGTTCGTCACTGGGAATTTGCAGGAACAATTAAAACTGTTACTATCTCAAAATACTACGCTTCTATTTTAGTTGATGATGGACAATCCCTCCTGCCCCCCTTGATAAGGGGGTGCCGAAGGCGGGGGGTTCTACCCTTGATAAGGGTGGTGACGAAGACGGGGGGATAGAAGGTAAAGCCATAGGAATTGATTTAGGATTAACTCATTTTGCTATTACCAGCAATGGCAGTAAATATGATAATCCTAGACATTTAGCCAAACATCAACGTAACCTAAAAAGGAAACAACAAAAGCTATTGCGTAAAAAGAAAGGAAGTAACAACCGTCAAAAAGCTAGAGGTAAAGTAGCTAAAGTTAACTCTAAAATCTCAAGATGTCGTGAGGATTTTCTGCACAAACTATCCCGTAAGATAGTTAACGAAAACCAAGTTATTGCGTTAGAAAATCTCAATATCAAAGGCATGGTACGCAATCATAATTTAGCCAATGCTATTAGTGATTGTGGTTGGGGAATGTTTTGTACAATGCTTAAATACAAGGCAGAATGGGAAGGAAAAACTTATACCGAAGTTGATAGGTTTTTTCCTAGTTCTAAAACTTGTAATGTCTGTCTAAATCAAGTGGGTAGTTTGCCGCTTGAGGTTAGAAATTGGACTTGTGTGCATTGTAAAACAACCCATGACCGGGACATAAATGCGGCGATAAATATCAGAAATGAAGCCTTACAGATATTATCGTTAGGAAAAGCGCGATACTGCCCATAGAGGGGATGTAAGACCAAAAGCTGGGCGTAAGTCCGTCTTGAGGCAATCCCCCGTGAAATAGGAAGCTCTCAACGACCTTGAGAGTAGTTCACTGGTAGAATTGGGAACGATAGAGATGAAACCCGAAAAGGTGAATCAAGTCCTTGTTTAGAGGGAAACCCCTGATAAATTTCAGATTGCGTTGGAGGCAAAAATGAGAGCAATTTCCGAGCATCCGGTCAAAGGGGACTATTATCGGGCATCTTTTGCCATTGTTGTTCTTGGCAGCCGAGCTAGGTAGGGAGTTATGAGCGAAATATTGCTGGTAGAAGACAGCCAAACGCAACGGGAACTGATCTGTGATCTACTCCGCAATAGCGGCATCAAGGTCACGATCGCCACGGATGGGGTAGAAGCCCTCGAACATATTCAGAGACTCAATCCCGATCTCGTCGTCCTCGATATCGTCATGCCCCGCATGAATGGTTATGAGGTGTGTCGTCGTCTCAAGTCGGATCCAAAAACCAAAAATGTCCCGGTGGTCATTTGTTCCTTGAAAGGGGAAGTCTTTGATCGCTATTGGGCTATGAAAATCGGAGCCGATGCCTACATTGTCAAGCCCTTTGAACCGATTGAGTTCATTTATACCATTAAACAACTGTTGCGCCGATAAAATCGCCCTCACCAGAGACAGTGTATCTATGGTATAGGTCAAGACAGCTAAAAACGCCGCCCGAATTATTAGTTGCAAGAGAACTAAACTCATGCTTAACAACGCCGATTTTTTTACTGGTAACGCTCAAGATATCGCCCCCGACAATCAGGAATTAGAAACTCCCGTCGGTGAACTGTACTTGCGATTTTATCTACCCTCTCAGGAGGAGTTTGCCCTTAGTGCCGTGGGCATTGGCGAGGTAATACAGCAACCACTCGATCGCATTACCCCGATTCCCAATGCTTCACCCTTGCTCCTCGGCACGATCAATCTCCGGGGTCAAGTGATCTGGGTGGCGGATCTCGGGCAATTTTTGGGGGATAGCAGCCGCTTAAACACCGATCGAGCCGAAATTCCCATAATTGCGCTCAAAGAAGAGGAAACGATCCTCGGTTTAGCGGTGGAACGTTTGGGAGATATGGAATGGCTCGACCCAGATAAACTAGGTAGTGCCGCCAGTATTCCCGCTCAGATCGCCCCCTATGTGCAGGGGGAGTGGATTCTGGGCCAAGAATCAAAAAAAACCTTAGGACTACTCGATCATCTGGCCATACTCCGTTCTGCCCGTTGGGCGGCTTAAAACCTGAAAAAAATAGCAGAATAGGATTTATAGGAATTCTTTCTTGATAAGACCTCTTGCATAATTTTTTTATGGTATAATATAAGGTTTTGCTTTTTTCTCAATTCTTAGATTGAAGTGGAAAAAAGAATAAAATGTGATCTTAGGTCAGGAAATCATCTATAATTTTGCTATGTTTATTAGCAAAATT
>NZ_JASJFF010000090.1:0-2813 GCF_030065435.1 Microcystis sp. M53603_WE2 | reverse complement strand
GATCATCGATGCCATTAAATTTTAGTACAGAGCGTTGTTCAGCCATTGGTTTTGTCATCGACCGGGGGAGAAAGGGGTAATCAGGGGTTCAGGGACTCTGACTAATAAGAGATTGATTTATCTGTCATGATTTCCCAGAATGCTACCGCCTAGCTTAACACATTTTAGTTATCTAGCGATATATATATAAATAAATGTGTAAGTAGATGGGCGTAAAAAACTCTAAGATCCCCCCGCCTGTCGGCACCCCCCTTATTAAGGGGGGCAGGGGGGATCGAGTGCAAAACCTATCTTCTATTTAATTGCAAACAGCT
Source organism: Microcystis sp. M53603_WE2 (assembly GCF_030065435.1). Lineage (NCBI taxonomy): Bacteria > Bacillati > Cyanobacteriota > Cyanophyceae > Chroococcales > Microcystaceae > Microcystis > Microcystis sp. M53603_WE2. The sequence goes on along the minus strand of NZ_JASJFF010000090.1, from coordinate 2,499 downwards.
ACTTAGGAGTCAACGACTAATATTCCAGAGCCGGCACTTGCTGTGGCGAGAAACTCAGAGGAGTTGACCCCAATCCCTATCGCCATCAATAGGATTTGGAGGGATGCTCATGGCTGATTGACATCCCTCCCTGGGCCGGTTAACAGCAAACCCTAGGTACTTATTGTAACTCTGACCAAATTCCGCGGCAGCGCTCTACAATTAGTCCCTGAAAAATTAATTGGGTTGCGGGATGAATCTCTACTTTATACAGAGCAAAAAGACCTGTTGGACTATTTAGATTTAACTCCCTTTGCGTTAGAGATAAGGCTTTTGTTCGGTGCATTTCCACCGCTTTTAGTAAGCCTGGATAACTAACATTACGCAGGGACAATTGACCATTTTTTGTGAGATAAATAGCATCATTTTGCAAGAGATATTCCAAACTGATCAAACTAGCGTGGACATCCACATCTTTTTCTAAACCCCCTAAACGGTGAGCATCTAAACCAAAGCGAATGCAGAAATTAACAGCGACTAATTTTCCCGCTTCTTCGGCAGGTAAAGCACAATCGGCAAATTCAAAGCCTAAACTATCTGAGCGCCACTCCTCGACTCCGGCATAGGTATAGTTTTGAAACAGTTTATTTTTGAGTTTTAAGTCAAATCCCAACCCACTAGCATGACCCGCTTCATGGAATTGGGTATCGAGATGGCGATAGCGTTCACCATTAATTTGATCCTCTAGGGGTCTTAATAGCAAATCGGCCGTTTCTGGCTCAAAAATTTTTCGGATACATTCGTAGCTAGAACCGGAAAAGCGTCGTTTTTGCTCACTGGCATTATTTAAAGCTGGTCCTTGAACACTATTGGGAAAAGTCCACCTATGGGGAACGATAAAAGCCTCCCCCTTTTCACCTTTAACCGTGCCACAACTAGCAATTTCAGTAAAGGATAAATTTCTGGGAATCGGTTGTCTTAGACTGCCAAATTTTTCACGAGTCAAGCTTTCTAGTTGTTCGATAGAAGGTTGACTATTTTGGTGAATTTTTCCGTAAATTGCACTCAACGTGAGTTGTCGTTCTCCCTGACGATTGATGCGATAGGGAGCAATCATCAGAAAATAACCATTTTTACCGATAAAATTCAGATTAATGAAATCTTCTGATAAAATGCTCCAGTCGTTGGTTTCTAAAGCCGCTGCTGTTTTCCAGAGCCACTGAGCCGGAACTTCACAGCTATCTGCTTCCTGTTGACGGAGTTTTTTCGCCGCGATTGCAATTTTATTTTGCTCGATATCTTGGACGATTTCTTGGAACAACTGTTGTTGATTAACCAGGGTTTGATTCATTTTTTGGGTAGCTAAGTTGGTGTAATAGTTTAACGTTGTTTTTTGACCCGTCTCTCATCGGCTAAACTCTTAGCCATTTTAAGATTTTAGGGTCTTTGTCATAGCGATAGGTCAGTCCATCTTTCCCCGTAATTGATTTTCCCTGACTGGCTTTGCTTCTGATGCTACTAAGGGAATAGTCGCTTAATTCCTTCATTTGTGCATGGGAAAGTCCCTCTTCGACTTCTGTTAAGATTGTTGTCGTTGGCGATTCGGGGGGGGTTCCCCGGCAGAATTGATTTTAGGATTGACCTCGGTTTCCTGATTCGGTAAATCTTCGAGCCTAGTTTGAGAATTATCGACAGAAATATTAATAATTTCTTTCACTTTTTGTCGGCGATATTCCTCCACTGTAAGCAGTTGCCAATGGGAATTACTAGAGAGTTCTAAAACCCATTGATGATAGTTAAAGAGACTTTCCCGATGTCCGACACTAATAAAAGTTGTGTGAGTTTTCTGCAATTGCCGATATAAATTTTCCTCATTGTTTAAGTCCAAAGCACTTGTGGCTTCATCGAGGATAGTAAAACTGGGACGGGTAATTAATACCCTAGCAAAAGCCAAACGTTGTTGTTCTCCCAGGGACAAAATGTTTTCCCAAGGCTCTTCTGTATCAAAGCTATTGACTCGATTTAGTAAATTTTGGAGATTGACTTCTTGCAAAACTTCCCTTAATTTTATCTCATTGGTTTCTTGATTGCGATTGGGATAGAGTAACTGTTCTCGCAAGGTTCCTAATATTATATAGGGACGTTGGGGCAGAAACAATACTTCTTCTAGGGGGGGACGCACTAATCGGCCGGTTCCGGCATTCCATAAACCGGCAATTGCGCGTAGCAAGGAACTTTTCCCCCGACCACTCGGACCGACAATTAATAAACCTTGTCCTGGCTGAACAGAAAGGGAGAGGTTTTCGACAATTACCTGTTCATAATCGGGGGTTTGCAAGGTGACATCTTCAAAGGAAAATTGGTTTTCTTCGATGGTTTTAATCGTGCTTAAATTTTCCGGTTGTTTAATGACTTCTTCTAAGGCTTGGGAAAATTGCGATAGACGTTCAACATAACTGCTAAATTGTGCCGAAGTGCCAAATTCACTAATTAATTCCGCCAGCGCCGTAGCAAACAAAT
>NZ_JASJFF010000674.1:0-2839 GCF_030065435.1 Microcystis sp. M53603_WE2 | reverse complement strand
TTGTGTTCTGACATGGAGAGCTTTGTTGTAAACTAATCTTACACAGCCCAATGTGCGCCGCAATAGCGACTCTTGTGTTGGTGTGGGGTAAAATCGAAACGAATAGGCTTTTTCCATGTCCTTTCACACTAGCATATATTTCGTAAATGTGCTAATACTTAACAGTAAAGCCGTCGTAGAACGGCGGGGTTTCAGACCCAAATTTTCGATGAAGACAAAACCCTGGGATCGTCCATATTCCTGAGAGATTTATAGTTGATCAAGCGGCTTACTATACCAGTTTCTGCTCTAATCGCTTCAGCTAAAATAACGTTGAAATCTCCATCATTAGTGTAGAATGGAACAATTTGTATAATTTGTTTTTGATTGATTGGTTTTGTTGTGTCAAACATAGATTCCTCCACTCAAGTAAAATCCTAGATGTCTTTGTAAACACGACGCCAACACGGTCAGCGCATCCTAACAATCCTTGACAAAATAAAATTTATGTGGGTTGCTTACCCAGAGGGCGATTCAAGCATATTTGAGGAGAATTTGCCACCTCAATGTTTAGGAAACAACCGACCAAATGGGTCGAGTTCGTAAGCATTTCAATTGATTGCTATCGCTCAAAAGGCATGGAAGGCAATCCTATCACAAAATTGGCCAATTGTCAATAGCGTTTGGGATGCGCTCACCCTGCTTCATGTTCCTTCAGCAGCTTTTCTGGAATTTTGCGAATTAGGAAGTAGATGGGGAGTTGTTGATAACTCATAGGAAGCACGATAATTAGTCATGCTTTCCAGAGACTTTTGATTTTGGTCTTGATGCCATTGTATAACTCCTCGAAGACAAGATTCCAGAAATAACCATACTGGGGAAATCGCTTGACCAGTAAAGCATCGGAAGGAAAAAGAATTCTGGGGGTTTTCATGGAGTAAGGTCTGACTATATATCTTATTTGACTGGGTTCGGGCATCCAATGACCGATATACATATCTTTTTGAAAAAACTTCGCTTGCAGAAATAACCCTAAAGCTCTATCAAATCCCCAGAGAGGCAACCAAGTTAAAATTTCTCCTATCCTCATATTGCGGACAAAATCATCTAAGGCTTCTTTCACCAGGATTGTTTTCCAAATATTATTATTGAAAGGTTCTAGATGATAGCCATGAAAATCTTTTCTTTTGGCGTAGGGCCATAAAGCTAGTCTTAACTCGAAAGGATTATCTAGGGGAGCGATAGGAACTTCCACTAAATCTTGGTATTTATCTTGTCTTTTTCTAGAGATATTTAACTGATTGATAGCGGGTAGCTCCGGCCAGGGAGCTTTAATTTTTTCCTCATCGAGATAATCAATTCCCCCCTTATGGAGACGTAAGAGCCAACTTTGGGGAAAATTATCAAAGTAATCTTTCGCTAAGGCAACCACCTGGGGATGCAAGAAATCATCATCATCGAGAGCCAACACATATTGACCGGAAGCATTGAGAAGACCGACGGCTCTCTGGGCCGTTTCTCCCTGATAAAGACTATGAAAAATTTTGACTCTGGGGTCTTCTACGGAAGGGGTAACTGCTCCGGGAGGATAAACCCAAATAAATTCTACTTCCCCTTGAATTGCCAGAAGTTGTTGCAACCAATATTCGGAAAATTTGCCCAGAGTTGGAGTAACGATTGATAGAATTGGTGAGTTGATCATGATTGGCTGACTATCCCTCTTTTCCTAGTCGATAAAGTACATATTTTTGGGGAACTTCCCTGAGATTGGTAATCACCAGATTCCACAGATATCCATACTGAGGAAAACACTTGACTAGGAAAATTTCTGATAAAATACCATAGCGATTTAGTCTTCTATATTCGGGGGGATTGTTTTCCATGCGTAACTGTTCTGGAGATGGCATGAGATGACCGATGATTTTCCCTTGGCCTTGCTCGAAAAACTTAGCTTGAATAAATAAACCCAAAAGACGATCAAGACACCAAAAGGGAATATACTTAAGCGGACCAATAAAAGGCATTAAACCCACCAGATCCTCTAGGGTTTCCTGTACTATAGAAGTTTTCCAAACCTTCTTGTCAAAATTCTCTGTATGGGGACCTCGATGATCTCTCCTCCCTCTAAAAATACACATTACATCAAATTTATTATCGATAGGAGTAATGGGAATTTCCAATAAGTAGTTGCCTTGTTCGTATAGCTTAGAGTTACCTTGAGACCTACCACAAACTTCTAGTTTTTCGATGGGTTTTGGTGAGAGCCAAGGAGCTTCTAGAATTTCTTTTTTACCAAATTCAACATCTTTGCGGCTAAGTCTCATGACCCAACTATCAGGAAATCGGGAAAAGTATTGACGGCTAATTTCTGAAATGTCGGGATTGATATACTCATCACAATTAATTGTCAATGTATAGGGAGCGGTAGCATTCATCAAACCTGTGGCACGTTGAATAATTTCTCCCCGCAAGGGACTGACTATTTGCTGTACCCTAGGGTCGGACGTGGGATACTTAGGTGCTCCTGGTGGATGAACCAAGATAAATTCTACTTCTCCCTTGACCTCGGTCAGCGCATTAAACCAGTGGTCAGCGAATCCTTCTCGGGTCGGAATAACAATTGATAGGCTTGGTGTTGACACCTTGTCCATGATAAAAAAATTTTTCCTCTATTTTTTGATGCCATTGTATCATAGTTCTCCAGCAACAAGGAAAATTTCTGGCTCTTCGTTACTTGTTATGGTTCGATAGGGGGCATAAATCGACTAAATCCTTATCTGGCAAAAGACTTAATTGATTAGTTCGCTCTAGATAAAAAACAATTGACAAAAATCGCTAAATGCCTTTCTATATAAGGGTT
>NZ_JASJFF010001041.1:0-5157 GCF_030065435.1 Microcystis sp. M53603_WE2 | reverse complement strand
TCTAGTTTAGATTCGGCCAGGAGGTTCTCTATTTCGACTCTATGGCGATCATATTCCGCCTTGGATTCGGCAACCAGGCGATCATATTCCGCCTTGGATTGGGCAGCCCGGCGATCATATTCCTCAGCCCGGCGATCATATTCCGCCTTGGATTGGGCAGCCCGGCGATCATATTCCTCGGCGGAAGCGCGGAATAGCTGGTAAATATCCTCAAGAGTTACTGGTTCACTCATAGACTTGCCTCTAAAACACCCCTGATCATTTTAGCGATTCCGTCGAGAAGCCGGACGAAAGCGAGAGAGCAAAACGGAAAGGAATATTAAGAATTGTGTAAAAGACTTGACAAATGTGCGGGGGGGGTAAGGTTTAGTTGGAATTTTTGATTTTGTTCCAAAACTTACATAATCCTTACAACAATTTTACGTGAAACTACCCATTATCGGCATCCTATCAGGAGTTGCCCTTGCGACTCTAGGCATCTCTGGCGTTGCAGAAGCGGCAATCCTTCTCCCTTCCCTTCCACCAGGGTCTGAGTATCGCTTGGTATTTGTTACCAGTGGAACCAGAGATGCGACTTCGAGCGATATCGCGGATTACAATACTTTCGTTCAGAATGCGGCGCGTGGCTCTTCTGTTCTCAATACGGCGTTGACTGCGGCGGGATTTAACCCATTATCGATTAGCTGGACGGCGATCGCTTCGACGAGCGCTGTGAATGCACGAGTCAATACTCAGACTCAAGCAACGGATACCTCGCGCCCGATCTATCGTTTGGATGGGGCGCTGGTTGCCACGTCTTACACGGACTTGTGGGATGGCTTTATCGGATATCCCATTAATGTCACGGAATCCGGTACATCAATTGCTGGGACTCCCGGGACTGCTGTCTGGACTGGGACTCTTCAGGACGGGACGAGCCCTGGTTCTCAATTAGGTTCCCTAGGGGCGGTGTCTGTCCGTGGATTCGTAGGCTTCGTTCTCGGTACTAATGTACTGGTCGTGGATTTTCGGTGGGTCAATACCGGTGCCGAGCCGTCCAATAATTTCCTCCCGGTGTACGGTATCTCTTCGGTGCTGGCGGTTCCCACCGCTCCCCCCGCAGCCACCCCGGAACCCTCTAGCCTTCTCGGTTTTATCACCTTGGGCGGATTAATGCTAGGGGGTACCGTCCGCAAAGCGCGGAAGTAATACCTACAAGGGAGAGGAGGCGAGGGTTTCCTCTCTCGAAGCGGAGGTTTTCGATACTTTATTTGGTATCATCAAGTAAGAGAAGCTTGATTTATGTTGGTACAGAAATGATGAATCAAAAAATTACTGCTATTTTCAATGGAGAAGCTTTTTATCCTACTGAAACCTTTAATCTTAAGCCGAATACTAAAGTAAAATTGACAATAGAAACTCAATTAATTGATGAAGAGCAATTGCAAATAATGGCAGATGATGTGGATATTTTAGGAGAAATAGCTACCATTAATCAGGAGTTTATGTTCTCTGAAATGGACGGTTTGTAGAAAATGACTATCGCAAGAGGTGAAATTTATTTCGTTAATCTTAACCCGATTCAAGGAAAAGAGCAAGCAGGAACTAGACCAGTTTTAGTATTATCTATTGATGTGATCAATCAGTTACCCTTAGTGGTGATGGTAGTGGTGGGGACGAAAGGAGAAAATATTCGCCAAGATTATCCGACTAATGTTCGCGTTTCGACTGATGAAAGTGGGCTTCCTTTAGAAATAGTCTTTCTTGGGTTTCAAATTCGTTCAATTGATAAAAATCGCTTCCCCTCGGCACCAGTTGGGAAACTATCCGAAGAAAAAATGCAAGAAATTGAAACGGCAGTCCGATATTGCCTAGGATTGTAAGGAGATTTTATATTTTTGGTACGGCGTTTATCCATAGCTCCTGCAAGGGTGGTATTTCATTGATGCCAATTCTAGCAGATAGCCTCGAGGCGCTCTGACCAAGGTAGTCCTGGCAGCGATAACCACAGCGCGCAACTTCCGCAAGAATGCTAATATAAAAAAGCTATTGGCTAATTTTTTCCTATTTTAACTCGCAATATGCTCCCGTCTAATCTCGATCGCATCGTCGAACGCCTCAAACGTCGTACCGATCCTAAGCAAAAATACGAACAATTACTAGCTTTTGCTAAAAAACTAGAACCAATACCAGAATCTGCCAAAATACCCGCTAATAAAGTTCATGGCTGTGTATCCCAAGTTTATATCACTGCCGACCTCGAAAATGGCCAGGTTTGGTACAAAGGGGATTCCGACGCGCAATTAGTCAAGGGTTTAGTTGCTTTGTTAATCGAGGGTTTAAATGGACTGACTCCCACAGAAATCCTGCAAGTCACCCCGGATTTTATCGAAGAAACCGGTTTAAAAGTCAGTCTTACCCCTTCCCGCGCCAACGGATTTTATAATATTTTCCAATTAATGCAGAAAAAAGCTCTCGGTTTTCAGTTGGGAATGTCCGCTTAGATGTCTAGTTTTCTGGTTCCGGTTCCTTTGATTCGGGAATCTCGCAGTTTTGGAAACGAGTATCCACCAGCGAACGCGTGCAGCCCCAATTACTCGGTATTCCCGACGGCCAACCCATCCGCAAAGCTTCCGGACAGATGGCCATCACCGTTAACTGACAGTCAATTAACTGAAAACCCTCTTTCTCACACTGTTTGAGACTGTGTTTGAGAATGGAATCATTGTTAAATTCGATGGTTTTATTGCACTGAATACAGACCAAATGATGATGGTGGTGGGGATAGGGTTGATTGAGTTCGTAGTGTTTATGACCCTCGGCCAATTCCAACTCCCGCAAAATTCCCATCCGCGACATCAGTTTAACACTGCGGTAAATTGTCGATAAACTAATTCCTTCCCCCCTTTTGTCCAGCAATTCCTGCAATTCTTCGGCGCTGAGATGATTGCCTTTCGGTAAATTCTGGAAAACGTGCAGAATTTTCTCTCGCTGGGGAGTTAAGCGCCACCCCCGCGCGTTGAGTTCCGCTTTCAGGGAGGAAGCAGTGTAGGCAGACATAAGCGATCGACTCTCAATAAAAGCTATTTAATTGACAATGATAGTCGTTTCGGCGAGCCATTGGCAACAATTTTCAGTAGTTGAAAATTCCCCCCGCATTCGAGTATGAAAAATTACTATGAAATCCTGCAAATTCCCCGTAATGCCAGTAATAATCAGATAAAAGCCGCTTTTCGTCGTCTGGCCCGGCAATATCACCCCGATTATAATCCCAATGATCCAGAGGCAGTGACAAAATTTCGGGAAATTGAACAAGCTTATCGGGTTTTGAGCGATAAAAGTCAAAGAAAAGAGTATGATCGCAGTTTATCCCCAGAAATACCCACTTTTAACCCCAGTGCCGAGGATTTTTATCAACAGGGATGGCACTACGCTCAAGAGAAAAATTATCAACTAGCGATCGCATTTTACCAGCAAGCGATCACAATTAATCCGCAATTTTGGCAGGCCTATCTGCAACGGGCGGAAGTTTACTACCATAATCAGCAGGATCGGCAAGTTTTAAGCGATTGTCGGCAAGTTTTGCAGTTAAAACCCGATTGTTCCCAAGCTTACTATTACCTCGGTTTATCGCGTCAACGACTCGGTTACACCCAATCCTCCCTAGAAGCTTATAGAAAAGCAATCGCCATTGACCCAGATAACCCCCAATTCTATTATCAAAGAGGATTGGCTCTAGAGGAACTCTCGGAACTGCCGGCAGCACGAAAGGATTTCCAAATAGCGGCCAAGAAATTCAAGCAACAGGGAAATTTTCGCCGCTATCATGCCATTGCAAATAAATTAAGAGACCCTCATAAAAGTTATCGACAACGGCAATCGATCAAGTGGTCAAAAACTCTTTTTATTGTTTTTAATTTGCTGAAAATCTCTTGCTCATCTTTGCTCAAACCCAAGACCGGTCTAGCAGAGGCTTTTTTAAAGCTTAACCGTAATCAGGCTTTGGCTACGGGTGTATTGGCAGCAATCATCAGCAGTTTTTTCATCGCTTTTACTTGGCAAAACTGGACAGTTAAATCTGATTTTTTGCTGTTATTAGGCTGGGCAGTATTTCCTTTTATTATTCTGACTTTATCTAGTTGGTTAGGCAGAAAATTAAGTAATAAATATGGTAGTCTCACCGGCGATATATTTTTAGGTGGCTTGATAATTTTGCCCTTTTCCCTCGTCATTTTGCTCACTTCCTATTTATCCATAAATGGCGATATTGTCGGCGCAATTATCGGTGTAACCGGCGGTTATCTAACCGGAATGCTCTACTATGGTTATCGCCATTTATCCAACATTCCTTGGCCGATCTCTTTACTTTTACTCCCTTTTGTGCTAGGGTTTCTTACTGTCAACATCTGGGGAGTTTATTATTATCTCTAAATCTTCCGGGGTATTACAGTTAAATAAAATCTCGGAATTATCGATGATTAATTCCTCCACCACGGAGACATTTAACCATTTTTGAAAAGAAGTTCCCCCTTGCTGAATATAAGTCTGCAAAGATTCTAAACAACGACGATGATAGAAACCACAGAGAGGCTCCCAACGAGAGCCGCGGCGGGGAACCAAAGCGATGGCATTTTCTGGTACAGTGGCTAATAATCTTGACCATTCTTGCATAATTGGAGGCGTTAGTAAAGGTAAATCGCAAGCGAGCAATAAAACCCAATCGGTTGATACAAAAGTTAATGCCAAGGCAAAGGCCAATAAAGGCCCCCTAGTGGGAAGCGGTTCCTTAATTATCCGGCAGTATTGGGGAATGATCAGTTCATAACGTTCTGGCCAAGGCGTAATCACAGACACTTGCACCGCACAATCTTGGGCAATTAAACAAGTATTCTCTAGAAAAGAGAGACCCTGAAAAGATAACAATGCTTTATCTCGTCCCATACGGGAACTTTGACCACCAGCCAGAATTAACGCCGTTAAAGCCGGAAAATCACCCATAATAACTTATATTCTCCTCTGCCTAAGTAGGGTTTGCGGCAAAAAGTTTGTTGGTGGAGTCAGGAGTCAGTTATCAGTTATCAGTTATCAGTTATCAGTTCACTGAGAAAACTCCCCACACCCCACACCCCACACCCCACACCCCACACCCTACACCCCACACCCCACACCCCACACCCT
>NZ_JASJFF010001331.1:0-3357 GCF_030065435.1 Microcystis sp. M53603_WE2 | reverse complement strand
TCGAGCTTTCTAGCCTGATTACCACCTCGATCAATCTCCCCTTCATCGCCGCCGACGAAACTGGACCTAAACACCTAGAATTGGAAATAACTCGCGCTAAATTCGAGGAATTAACCAGAGAATTAGTGGAAAAAACCCTCGAACCCGTACAACAGTCCCTCAAAGATAGCGAACTGCAGCCTAGCGATATCAATCGTGTCATTCTCGTCGGCGGTTCCACCAGAATCCCCGCCGTACAGCGATTAATCTCCCGTTTCTTTTCTGCAGGCCAGATCGATCGCTCTGTTAACCCCGATGAGGCCGTTGCTTTGGGGGCGGCGATTCAAGCTGGAGTTTTAGGTGGAGAAGTAGAAGCTATCCTCCTCCTCGATGTCACCCCCCTTTCCCTCGGCATTGAAACCCTCGGCGAAGTCTTTACCAAAATTATCGATCGCAATACCACTATCCCCACCAGTAAATCTCAGGTTTTCTCCACCGCTGCCGATGGTCAAACTTCCGTGGAAATTCATGTTCTGCAAGGGGAAAGGGCCATGGCCCGGGATAATAAAACCCTCGGTAAATTTCTCCTGACGGGAATTCCTCCCGCCCCTAGGGGTATGCCACAAATCGAAGTGGCCTTCGAGATCGATGTTAACGGCATCTTGAAAGTGGCCGCCAGCGACCAAGGCACCGGCAAAGAACAAAGCATTTTAATTAGTCATACTGGAGGGCTGAAACCGAACGAAATTGAAAAAATGCGCCTAGAAGCCGAAAAATACGCCGAATTTGATCGCGGTCGTCTGCAAATGATCGATATTCGCCAGCAATGCGATAGTCTTTTCTATAGCTACGAAGTCACCCTCAGGGAAAACAGCGAGTTAGTTGCCCCCGATATCCGGCAACTGGCCGACCAGAAGCGACAACAGTTGGAAATCGCCCTGCGCGACCCTTCCATATCCCCAGAAAAGCTAAAAACCATCCTGGAAGAATTTCGTCAGATTGTCCTCGAAATCGGTACCCGCATCTACAGGGGTAAACAAGAGGACACCCAAATCCTCAACGGTACTGATTTTGAATCGATCGATGTCACCCGAGAACTGACCCGACCCACCCGCATCCGGACCACTCCCCCCAATATCTTCGCCGACGGGCAAACCTTCTCCCACACTAGAACCAGAACCTATGGTAATCTGGAAACTAAATTCAGCGAATCGGGCAGTGATGATCACCCCTACGATGGCGAAGAAATGAGTGCCAGTGACTACGAGGCCGTAGATTAAAAAGGGAAAAGCTATCGGTCGTCAGGAGACAGGAGACAGGAGACAGGAGATTATTTTTATTTATTCTCCCCACTACCCCACTACCCCACTACCCCACTACCCCACTACCCAACCCCTAACCCCCAGCAAAAATAGTAGGGATAACCCAACTAAACTATTATGTATAGTTTGTTAAAGTAACAACTAGACTTAAACTTTATTTATAAATTGCCAGCAGAACCATAGCCCCCTATGCCCACTGATTACTACGAAATTCTAGGTGTCTCGCGAGATGCCGGCAAAGAAGACATCAAACGCGCCTATCGTCGTCTCGCCCGAAAATACCATCCCGATGTTAACAAAGAACCAGGAGCCGAGGAACACTTCAAAGAAATTAACCGCGCCTACGAAATTCTCTCGGAACCAGAAACCCGCAATCGTTATGACCGCTTTGGTGAAGCTGGGGTTTCTGGGGGCGCTGCCGGTTTTGATCCCGACAATATGGGCGGTTTCGCCGATATCTTTGAGACAATCTTTAGTGGTTTCGGGGGCATGGGCGGCCAAGCAACCGCCCGCCGACGCACAGGCCCTACCCGGGGCGAGGATCTACGTCTCGATTTTAGACTAAAATTCCGCGAGGCTGTCTTTGGCGGCGAAAAGGAAATCCGCATCCGTCATCTGGAAACCTGTCAAACCTGTAAAGGCAGTGGGGCTAGACCAGGAACCAGTTCCCGCACTTGTACTACTTGCAATGGTACTGGTCAGGTGCGTCGCGCTACCCGTACTCCCTTCGGTACTTTTGCTCAAGTTTCGGTCTGTCCCACCTGTGACGGTGCTGGCGAAGTGATCGAGGAAAAATGCGACGTTTGCGGCGGTTCCGGACGCAGACAGGAAACCAAAAAACTGAAAATTACCATCCCCGCGGGGGTTGACAACGGCATGAAATTGCGCGTTGCCCGGGAAGGAGACGCCGGACTTAAAGGCGGGCCGCCGGGGGATTTATTCGTTTATCTAACCGTGGAAAACGATGGGGAATTTCAACGGGAAGGTAATGATATTAAATCGGATATCACGATTAGTTATATCCAAGCGATTTTAGGATGTACCATCAAAGTTAATACGGTAGATGGCCAAGAAGACCTGACTATCCCTGCCGGTACTCAACCGAACACCGTACTGATTTTAGAAAATAAAGGGGTTCCCAAATTAGGCAATCCCGTCAGCCGCGGTGATCATCGCATTACCGTTAAAATCTCGATTCCTACCCGTGTCACCGGAGAAGAACGGGAATTGCTGGAAAAATTAGCAAAAGTTCGCGGGGAAACCGTGGGGAAAGGCGGCATCGAGGGATTTTTAGGTAATATCTTCCATAAATAACTATGACTTTAGACCTGCGCGGCACTCCCTGCCCAATTAATTTTGTCCGGACAAAATTGCAATTAGAGAAAATGCCCGCCGGGGAACGGTTGGAAGTCTGGTTAGATGCCGGGGAACCGATCGAACAGGTTCCCACTAGCCTGACCGTGGAGGGTTATCAGATAGAATCGATCGAGGACAGAGATAGCTTTTTTGTTCTCAAAGTCTATCGCCCCGATTCCTAAATGGTAGATGGACAATTAACCGATTTATACGGCACAGTGGTGGCCGTACAGGCGAATTTCTATCAGGTACGCTTGGATTCTCCCGTTATCGGCGATAATCTTCTCTGTACCCGTCGCGCTCGCTTGCAAAAAATCGGTCAGTCGGTGATGGTTGGTGATCGGGTGCGCGTGGAGGAAGCAAATTTTGCCGATCAACAGGGTGCGATCGCAGAAGTTCTCCCCCGCAGTACCGAGATCGATCGGCCGGCCGTTGCCAATATCGAGCAGATTTTGCTAGTTTTTGCCCTTGCTGAACCCGTCCTCGATCCTTGGCTGATTAGTCGTTTTTTGGTGAAAGCGGAGTCCACAGGCTTAGAAATTGCGGTCTGTGTCAATAAAATTGATCTGGGGGAACCGGAACAAATAGAGATTTGGGGCGATCGCCTAGCTGGTTGGGGATACCGGCCTTTTTTTGTCAGTGTGGAGAAAAATCGGGGATTTGAGGCTTTATTGGCACAATTAAACCATAAAATCACTCT
>NZ_JASJFF010001164.1:0-2543 GCF_030065435.1 Microcystis sp. M53603_WE2 | reverse complement strand
GACTGTACCCTGTAAATCGGGGGGAATTTGCCCCTCGATGTCTTCTACCTCGTAATCGTACTCGTTAGGTTGGGATTGATAGCCTTTTTGCCAATCCTGACGATTATAGGATTTTTCGCCAATTGTCGGAGTTAATACCATAGTAGTTTTACGTTTGTATTATTAGGGGTCGAGAAGGTCGTCACCGACCTCCCCTCCCATTCAGAACCGTGCATGAGACTTTCACCTCACACGGCTCCTAGTTTGACTGTTCCCTTGTTAAGGATACAGCTTGACTTCCTTTGGTTAACCTTGTATTATCTAGTTTGACTTCTGAAATTGTCAAACCAGATGATTTTAGGCTTCCATCAGATGCCGATTTATCATCGTGACAGTGGCGGTGTAGTAATTGAAGGTTCTTATATTCATCCTTTCCGCCTAAGCTGAGAGGGTGAATGTGGTCAACTTCAATTAAATCCGATGGGGTGAAATACTGCCCACATCGGCTACACTTGCCTTGTTGCTTCTTAAGTAGTTTGGCTACTCTTGTCGGTGTGTCGATTGCTTGTCCTCTTCTGGTTGCCCAGTAGGTCCAATTTCCGTCGTAAGGTGAAGTTTCGGGGCGTACTAGGGTATGTCTGACATTTGGTGTCCAATTATGTTTCCATAGATAGAGACCATCTTTGGTTTGAAATAACCAAGATTCGTGTCTTTCTTTCCCATTGCTGAGTTTAACTGTACCCGGTCTAAAGTAGTTTCTCAGCTTTTCGTGGTTCGCTTTACCGCATCTTGATACTGTCCATGCCCTTAACATTAACCAGATTGTATTGTCTAGTTTATTGAAGGTATCCATAGATACTACTCCTGAGTAGTAGTTAGCCCAACCTCTAATGATTGGGTTTAAGTGACTAATCAGGGCTGATTGAGGTGCTGTTTTGTGTTTTTTGATTACACCTTTAATCGCTTCTGTGTGGGCTTTAACTGCTTTTTGGTTGGGTTTGATGTGGGTTTTGTGACCAATTAATTGGCTTCCTCTCCCTCCTGTTTTCCCAGATTTGTACTTTCCTGTTGGATATTGTCTGATATTGAATCCTAGAAAATCAAAACCGGGTTCTTCTGTTTTCCCATTGTACTCAATGGGGTTGAGTGTATGACACACTCTGGTTTTTTCTGGTTTGAGTTCTAGTCCTATCGGTTTTAACCATTCAGAAATGGCAGTTTGGCACTGTTCAATGATTTCGAGTGATGGTGAAATTACTACAAAATCATCGGCGTATCTTATTAGAACAGCTTGAGTTTTACTACCCTTTTTGGGGAATAGTGTTTCGATTAATCTTGCCATTCCATCCAGTGCGATGTTAGCAAGTAGTGGACTTATTACCCCTCCTTGTGGTGTCCCTGTTTCTGTTTCTTCAAATACGCCGTTATCCAAGACTCCTGCTTTGAGCCATTGTTTAATGTCTTTCTTTAGGGAGCTTGGACAATGAATCTTTGACAGTAGGAAGTTGTGATTAATTCGGTCAAAACACTTGGCAATATCAGCATCTAATACGAAGTAGCTACTTTTATTGATGGTTGTAAATATTCTGGCGATTGCATCATGGGAAGACCTTCCGGGTCGAAAACCGTAGCTGGTTTCTTCCATTTTTGACTCCCATTCTGGTTCGAGTGCCGATTTAATCAACGCTTGTCTAGCTCTGTCTTTGATGGTTGGTATTCCTAGTGGACGTTTTTCATCCCTGCCTGGTTTAGGAATCCATACTCTTCTTAACGGTTTTGCTTTAAGTGTTCCCTTGATTTCTTCGGTTAGATTTAGCCTTTGCTCTGGGGATATTGCTATCACTCCATCGACTCCTGCTGTTTTCTTTCCTTGATTATCTTGGGTTACTTTGCGAACTGCTAATAGACGGGCATAGTATGATTTCACCAATAGACGTTGCAACCTTCTAACCTTTGCATTCTGTCCCGATTTAGCCGCTTGGTATATTCTCTTTTGGAGCTTGAAAACATATCTTTGGATTTTACCCCAGTTGATAGCTTTCCATACATTCGTAGTCTTAGTGGTTTTCGGTTTCCCGAACCCTTTACCTTCTCTCGATTTCGTCATATAGACTCCTACTAGACTCTATCCTTACAATCAAACCGTAACCTGTTAGCATATCCTGACTATTACCGTCAGGCGTTGGCTTTTGGTTACATCTCACACCCTTGAAGGCTTGCGCTTACACTTGTCACTACTGGGTATTTCGACCGATACTCAGAGCCTGAAAGGGCTTATCACGTTCCGTTTATATGGGCATTCCATCTTTAGATTTGTCCTATCCATCGGGGTACTTTTAAAGGTCTGTGTAAGTGAGTTAGTAAATTCCTTACTTTTCCCCTTGTTCTTTTGAACGCAGTGTGTCAACCTATTTCACTACTAGCTATACTTTGCACGGCTACAACTTGCATTTTTTACTCAAGGACAATAATATAGTTTAAGAGTCATAATTAGAAGCAAAGCACTCATTAAAAACATGATTAACCTAGAATTCACGGAAGAAGAAAAGAACTCACTGTATTAT
>NZ_JASJFF010000948.1:0-6188 GCF_030065435.1 Microcystis sp. M53603_WE2 | reverse complement strand
ACCTAAGATCACATTTTATTCTTTTTTCCACTTCAATCTAAGAATTGAGAAAAAAGCAAAACCTTATATTATACCATAAAAAAATTATGCAAGAGGTCTAGTATGACAGGACTTACGCAAAAGGGAACGAAAGTAGGGGTAATTCATGAATTACCCCTACGCAAGAATAAGGTTTTCAGTCACATCTTGCGTAAGTCCTATATGATTCTAAATAAATTTTTAGTATTGACTGTGGAGAAATTCACAGTCACGATGTCAGCTAGATATCTCGATTTAGACAATTTGCAGGTCTTTCGTCTATGTCTATTCAAATAAACTCTCTACTCTATTATTACTCACGGAATTATCCTGTTTTTCAAGAGCTAGAGGCGATCGCCAAAATCCTAAATCTATTTCGGGTTAAACAGGTTGAGCGCAAATAATTCTTCCCTATCTCACACTAGAGATTAAACAATTAATTCTAAAAAATGGAACACACCATCCCTATTCAAATTAAATTCTTTTGCAAATATCTTTTTGCCATCGAAAGAAATGATAACTTGCCCAAACCTGCTTTCACCAACAAAAGTGGTAAGACATTCTCCTGTCTCTATATCCCACACTTTGACCGTCCTATCCCAACCACTAGAAACAATTTTTTTCCCGTCTGGTGTAACTGCTACATTACTGACTACACTATTATGACCAGCTAGGGTGAGTGATGCTTGACCCGTCTCTATATCCCACACTTTGACCGTCCTATCCCAACCACTAGAAACAATTTTTTTCCCGTCTGGTGTTACTTTTACGCTAGTAACTGCGTCATTATGCCCAGCGAGGGTGAGTGATACTTGACCCGTCTCTATATCCCACACTTTGACCATCCCATCACGACTAGCAGAAACAATTTTTTCCCCGTCTGGTGTTACTGCTACATCATTGAATACACTATTATGACCAGTGATGGTGAGTAATGCGTGACCCGTCTCTATATTCCATATCACTATATTATTCGTGATATTAAATGGCTTCGTGTCTCCTATCTCATCACTAGAAACAGAAATAATCTTTGTTCTATCCGGTGTGCTGTCTCTCATATTGACCCGATCGATAGGGGCGGTGAAAGCATATAATTCCCGATTTGTCTCCATATCCCATATCTTAATCATCCCATCCCAATCAGCAAGAACAAACCTTGTTCCATCTGGTGTTACCCCTACATAACGCATCGAGTTGCGAATTTCGTATCTTTTCTCTGTATCCCATATCTTGACCGTACCATCATTACTAGCGGAAACAATCTTTGTTCCATCTGGTGTTACCGCTAGATCATTTACTAGTTGATTATGACCGCGCAAGCAGCCTAATTGTTCTCCTGTCCTTAGATCCCATATTCTTATGGTCTCATCTAAACCACCAGAAACAATCTTGGCTGCATCTGGTGTCAACGTCACTGCACTTGGACTCCATTTATGACCACCAGTAAGAGTGAGGGATGGCCGTCCTATCACCATATCCCAAACCTTTTTCGTTATATCCCACAGCTTTCCCGTCTTATTCCCAAGAATAGGGGCAATTTTTGCTTGATCTGGTGTTTTGATCACTCCACTTAGCTCGTTATTACGAGCGTTGAATTTAGAGAAAAGTGACTCTGCTAACACATTCCAAATCTTGATATCTATATGCCACACCTTTATCGTCTCGTCTCCACAGGCGGCGACAATCTTGGCTCCATCTGATGTTACTGCTATTCCTTTAACGCTCCAACAATCAATGAGCGTTCGTATTTTTCGTCCTGTTTGTATGTCCCACACTTTGATCGTAGAATCACTGTCAGCAGAAATTATCTTGGTTCCATCTGCTGTTACTGCCACAAATTCGACCCATGTTTTATGACCAGTGAGTGTAAGTAATTTTTTTCCGTTCTTTATATCCCATACTTTTACGTTTTGATCCCAACCACCAGTAACAATCTTGGTTCCATCGGGTGTCAACGCCACTCCATGGACGCAGTAACTATCAACGTTGAGTCCGAGTAATTCTCGTCCTGTCTTGACATCCCATACTTTAACTATCCCATCAGTATAAAAAGAACCAACAATTTTTGTTCCATCTTGTGATACTGCTACTCTATCCACCAAGCTATTGGGATTAGTGAGAGTTAATGATTCTTGTCCGGTCGCTATGTCCCATACCTTTACTGTTCCAGATGCGGCAGAAATGATCTTGGCTCCATCTGATGTTATTGCTATACTATTTACCTCAAAAGGAGAAACTAAAAGAGTACGAATTAAACCAGTACCTGGTGGTTGTAAACTTCCTAAATAAGGAATTAAAGCAGGTGGAACTATCTTCGCTTTTGCCTGTTCTAGAAAAGATTGAATATAAAAATTTTCTAACAAAGATGGATAGGATAACCTACCTAATAACTGTGGAATTAACTGATCAGGATGCTCCATTAGAATATGGGCAGATAACCTAAACATTTCTTGAATTAGCTTTATGGCTTCCGTTCTTTCTGCATCATAATCAGGATGGTTCCGTAAATCAGATTGATGAACATAATCATAGTCATTTATGACATCTTGAACATCAAAACTCGGATGATTTAATTTATCAGAAATAAAAGGATAACAGGTTAAGCATCCATAGTAACGCCTGAGATTCCCAGACTCGAAGGCACTACTAGGAACTGTCGCTAAATATAATTGTCGTTCTTTTTTATCCATTTTTAGATAGGAAATGTCGTCTACAAGTTTATTAAGTGCTAATTAAACTGGTATTCATCAGGATCATTTTGTTTCCAGTAACGATTTAGAGCTTCATTGACTTCTCGAAAAATTTTCTGCTCAGTATTTGATTCTTTTCTTTGAGTTAAATATTCAAAAAAACTTTGATGATAAAAATCATAATAAATTGAATCCTCATTTTCTTCCTCTCGCAAATATTGATACCACTCCGTTATTACTTGATCTAAAATATCAATGTCAATGGTAAATATCTCCACAATAAATTCATCATAGATATTTCCTTTTTTTTGTCTAGCTTCCTTGAGCAAGTATAAAATTTTCTTTTTGTGAATGTTTTCTGGACGATTCATGCCCATTCTTTCCCAATGCAAATCATAATAATCTTTGAGAGTTGTAGGTAAATCATTTAAATTAAAATTAGTATATTGCTCTCTGGTGAGTGCGTCCATTAAACAAACTAAATACATAAAGTTATCAACAACCCTTTCAGATACCTTCTTGATAAAATCATCTGGTGTATAGGAATTACGATTTAACCATTCTTGTAACTTAGGGTCGTCATTCAGGAATAACCCAATACGTTCTTTAATATCATTTTGAGAAATATCCTTCATTTGACGTAAATCCAATTCATGTTGAGGAGTATCTACTTCTGTAAAAAGCCTTCTTTCTCCATCCGTTCGATAATGCCTTCTGGTTAAAAAGAAATAGACATTTTGGGGTAAGTTTCTTGGTAAAAATAAAATATTCTCTGCCCCAACCTCTTGTATCACTTCATCTAAAGCATCCACCACAATCACTAAAGATTCACTGGATGATAACTTCTCTGCCACTAAGTTGACTAGGGTGGCTAAATTAGCACTATTGACGTTAGATAATTTGTAATGCTGAATAAGTTGCTCTCGAATACTGTTTAAAAACTTCTCAGGAGTATTATTTCCTTGACTAGCAATATGAAAATAACAGATCGCCGGATTGTTTACAACATAATTAGCGGCGATCGCACTTTTCCCTGTACCCGGTTCCCCCAATACGGTAAAGTAACCGCGATCGTTATTTTTCTGAAATTCGTCGAAAGCTTGAGTTACAAACTCCCGTCCCACAAATCGCTTAGTACGAGACTCAATTAAAGATTTGAACTCAGGAGGGTAACTAATTTTTACTGTTAAATTTTTGGCTTTAACATTTCTTTTCAGTTGTTCCCACAAATCCAGATCAACACCCTGGGCAAGATCTATATTAAAGCATTTGCAAATCAGTTCAACAGTATCACTGTTTACTTCTTGACTGTTGCGGTCAAAAACATGGCGGTAGATAGTTTTTTTGTCGCCATAATTCAGAGCTTTTGCCATATCATCTTGAGTTATTTTTTTATCATTTTCATCTTTGAGACCCCCCAGAAAATTTCTCAGTCTTATCAAATCTGCTTCAGGCAATTTTATTTTAGGCATGGCTAAATCCTTTTTTTGAATAACACAATTAAAAATTTTGTGAAGTAACAATGACTTGGTTGATAAGTAGTCGTGCAAAATAAATTTCCCAGTGAAGAAAGGCAAAAGGCAAGGGGCAAGAGGTAAGGAGGGGGTTAGATATGTGTAATTAATTTTGCTTAGGTACTTAGCTATTTAGGGATTTTTCAATCAGTTACAGCGGTTGCGATCTCCCTATGAGATAGCAGACCAATAACGTAATGGATGGTTTTCCCAGTTGGAGGTCAGACTGAGACGCTACCTGCTGTATAGCTACATTTTTATACTATAGCAGAGAGACTAGCTGTGTCATCATTCTCTATCATCTGGGTGGAAGGACAGGACAGGACAAGATTTGATTTGTGTCCATTTTTTCCCTAGACATACAGGATTAAAGACAGCTACCGTAATTACAGGAAAAGAAACAATTCCTACTAACTACTAAGAGGAAAGTAATTATGCCTGGTACTGGAATGATTGATGCGTTTGAACGCTCTCGGAATCCCTCGAACAACAGTAGCTCAAATACTTCAACAAGCTCTAACGGTGGTAATACTTCAACAAGCTCTAAGGGTGGTCAAAAACCCTCTGCTGTCGAAGCTGCTGTTACTGGCGCAATAAAAGGTGCTGTTGTTGGTACAGCAATTGCTGGTCCTATTGGAGGACTCATGGGTGCGAAAGCAGGTGCAGCAATGGCTGGTGCTATTGCTGCTGCTAAATTTGGTGCTGCTGCTGGCGCAACTACTGGAGCAACAAGCAATCTATCCGCTAATGGTTATAAGACAGAAGCTAAAGTGCTTGGAACTGCTGTGACAGCAAGTTCTGGTGTTGCTGCTGTCTCTAAAGCGGTCAACAGTGCAAAAGATAATAAAAAGACTGTCTAAGTCTAACGTAATTGGGTTGTCTAGAAATTCTACTATTCAGCCCAATTTTTCAACTTTAAGGAGTGTAGATCATGGATTATTATCATCACTTGAATCGAGCTTTGTTTGATTTGGCGAAAAGTTCTGGCAAAAGCATTGTCAAAAAAGTTTCAGGTCTTCAAGATTTAGAAGATTGGATTAGCAATCATGGTGAAATATTTGTTAAACAAGCTATTGCAAACGTAATTACTAATCTAACCAGTAGTGTGTATCTGCGGGACAATGGTATTTATTCAGATGAATATCTTCAAAGGATGCAGGAGCAGTGGAACAAAGACCATGAAAAAGTGTTAAAACGATTTCCTCGTCTTCGGACATAGTTAAGTAATAATTTACGGCTGGTCGTCGGATGTGTGGCGGTTCTGCTCAAAAAGTATCTGAACCGCATTTTGATTGATGAGTTGGCCGTTCTGCCCCGCCTGGCGGCACAGGCGATAGCTTACTAAGCTGTTACACTGCTAAATTGTATAATCCTAATATTCTGAACTCTTCTGGAACAGGCATCTTGCCTGTTCCACTTATACAAATTAAATGCACAACAGCTTACCAATAGGCGATCGCTTTCACAAATTGGAGTTATGGTGATAAAAAAATCTTAAAAAATTACCATTTTCTATTGTTATGTTGATTCAATAATTTTTATCCCTGCTCTAAATTCTCGCAGTGCTTGAGCATGATTTTCTATACCAATACAACGCATCAATAAACCTACATCTAAACTCGGTAAAAGTTGCGATTTACTAACAGCCTCATATCCCTCATTTCCTAAACTATAAAACAATAACTCATCATTCATCCAAAACCAAACTTCAGGAATTTGTAACCGTTTGTATGCTTCTAGTTTATTAATTCCTCCACTACTAACAACCACCTCAATCACTAAATCAGGATGTTTTCTATTTGCTACCAATTCATAAGATTCATCACCTTCTCTTTTAACCTTTTCAAATTCATTTTCTAGGGTGACAGAACCAGTAGGAGTAAAATCTAATCCCAAAAATTCTAAATAAATTTCTACTAAAGAAGCAATACGTTTTTTGATAGTTTCGTGTTTTTTCCCTGGCATT
>NZ_JASJFF010000821.1:0-1693 GCF_030065435.1 Microcystis sp. M53603_WE2 | reverse complement strand
CCCAATTCCACAAGGATTTTTTTGAGAACTTCTGGGGTGGGAATCTGGGGATTTTCTGTTTTTCCTAGGGTTAAAACCCCGCGCATATAGTCCCAACCGTTGCCGAGAACTATCTCAAGGATTTCTTTTTGTCTTTGACTGGTTTGGGGGAGTGAGAACACGGTATTAAGTAGTTGGACAAAAGTAAAGTTAACTGTGGGGTAAGGAGACAGGAGACAGGAGACAGCTTTTGTGTATTCTCCCCACTTGCCACTTTCAAGTCAGTAGTCAGTAAGAATTGCGGCAATTTACATTTCTTAAGATAGACAACAGAATTTATGTCCGACTACTTAATTAATTTTGCTTAGGTACTTATCGATCCTATAACAATTTCTCCAATTTGGGATCGGTTTGTAATTGCTTGAGAACTTGTTTAATATCTTGGGTACGATCTTTGTGGACAACGAGAGTTGCTTTACCGTCGCGAACAATTACCAGATCTTTTAAACCAATAGTAACGATCACTTCTTCCTCATCACTAGCATAGATAATAGAGCCTTCCGTATCCAAACCGACATGATTGGCCAGTTCAATATTTTTGCCCTTTGCTTCTAGTAATCTTTCCAGAGAATTCCAATCTCCCAGATCATCCCAACCGAAATTAGCGGGTAAAACGTAAGCGAGTTGGGTTTTTTCCATCAAAGCATAATCGATACTTTTTTTCTCTAAATCCTCATAGGCAGCGATGCCCCGATCGATCAGAGGTTGTAAAATATTATTAGCGTGGGTTTTTAGCTCCTCTAAAACCACTTGTCCCTGAAAGATAAACATTCCGCTATTCCAGCTAAAAAGTCCCGTTTCTAGGAATTTTTCGGCCGTGGTGCGATCAGGTTTTTCCGTAAAACGACTCACTTTATAGACGGGTAAACCATTAAATTCGCCCTGATTTTCTCCCTGTTCAATATAACCGTAACCGGTGGAGGGATAATCGGGTTTAATCCCTAAAGTAACGATCGCTTTTTGGCTGACGGCCACTTCTACGGCCGCTTTTAAAGTGTTAATATAAGCCTCTTGATTACCAATATAATGATCGGCAGGAAAAAAACCGATCGCCACTTCCTTACCATAACGTTTTATCACTTCTAAAGTCGCCCAAGTCACAGCCGGGGCCGTATCCTTGCCCACCGGTTCCACTAATAGGTTACTCTCCGGTAAATCGGGCAGTTGTTCGCGGACACCATCAGCGATCGCACTAGCGGTAATTACCCAGAGATTTTCCCAACCTGCCCCTAAAGATAATAGACGATCGGCCGTTGCTTGTAAAAGACTGCGACCACTACCATCAAGACAGAGAAACTGTTTCGGACGCGCTAGACGACTGAGGGGCCAAAAACGTTCCCCTTTACCCCCGGCGAGAATGACTGGAACAAGCGACTGATTCATAAAAAATTGACACTTATCGGTTAAGCTGAACCGATTGTATCAGACGGCAGCGAGGGGTGAGCGTTTTCCTGACTCAAAGCTAAAAAGCGGGCAAATAACCCGCTTTCTAGCAAAAATAACCGAAATATTACGATTAGAAATTCATTTCGGCCGCTTGTACTGTTTCCACTTGTTTTTTCTTAATAACTAAGAGGATTTGGCAGAGCATAATACCACCGAGGAATAAAACTAATCCTTTGATCCGGCCGGGATTTTGTAGGACAACTTCCGT
>NZ_JASJFF010000408.1:0-2140 GCF_030065435.1 Microcystis sp. M53603_WE2 | reverse complement strand
TTTACGCAGGGGGGACTTAGACAAAATCAGTATAGCACAATAAAAGTTAAGTTAACAAGATATAGTTTAAAAAGCCGTCCTAAAAGGACGGGGCTTTAACCCAAAATTTCGGTAAATAGGGTTTGCGGCAAAAAGTTTTTCCTGGGGGCAGGGTGTGGGGTGTGGGGTGTAGGGTGTAGGGTTTTACCCATTTTCAGGTGGTCAATTACCTAATTTTCAGGGAAAAAGTCCAGGAATTTTCCCCCCGCTCACTCCAATGGCTGGTACTTTTGGATTTCAAAAAGGTCTCAAAGTATTATCGAACAATGTTTTTAGATTTATTCAGCCAGCCCTAGGGCTGGCTGAATAAATGTGAAATGTAGGCAAAGTAAGAGTTTTGGGGCTTTACGAGCGAAACAGGTGCAAGATTTTGAGAGAATCATGTTTCAAAACCTTACATCTTCATCGGCCCGCGTCCTGTAGGGGCGAAGCATTCGGGCATAACCTATCGCTGAAACCCTAGATTTCCTATCCGAATGCTTCGCCCCTACTTTTTGCCGCAAACCCTATTTAGAAGGGATAGATTTAGAAAATCTATCCCTTTCCCTTAATTCAAGAACGATTATCGCGATTAACTTTTCTGATTAACCAATAACTTGCCGCTAAAGCTAAGGTTCCCACGGTGAGGGCAATTAAATCATCTTTACTGTATTTATTGGGATCAAAAATAATAATTTTTCGAGAGATGGCAATTAAAGCCGTAACTACGACTAATTCAACCTGTACGATGTGTTTTCTTAAGTAAGCAGTGACGTTTTCTAATAACTCTAAAGCGATCAAAATATTGAGAAATAATCCGAAGATTTCAATTAAAGTTTTACTAAAAAAACCGACGGGTTCCGTAGTAAATAGGTCTTTGATTAGGATAACTACTAAATCATAAAGAGAAACAATAATAACAACAATTAAGGCTACGGATAAAACCTTAGAAACTATGTTTTCGATGATATGAATCGACTTCATGAAATCTTCATCGCGCCATTGTTGACCAAAATTGATAAGTAGTTTCCGTATCTGTTTGAGCATGATCGATTAAGTAAAAAGTAAAAATTATTATTGTATTTGACTGCTAATTGTTCTATTTAGTTAACAAGTAAGTATATCCCCCCTTAATCCCCCCTTTATAAGGGGAGTATCTGACAATTTTTAACATCTAAGTGGGTGGGTGGAATTAAATATAAAATGAACGTAGGTTGGGTTGAAGCATGAAACCCAACGCCCGCATGGGTTACGCTACCGCTAACCCATCCTACAAATAATTGTGCCTACCTACTTACCTAGTTAGAGATAATTTTACTTGAAGAAGGCTTCCCCAGAAAAAAAATCTAGGTGCGATCGCTGTTAAGTCAACCGCACCCCAAACTAATACAAATGCTCACATCTAGCTAACATCATCGTGAGCGAAACGATTATAGAGGAAGTCGAGGGCATAGTTACGCAGACGATAATATTCAGGATCCTCCATAATTCTCTCCCGATCGCGGGGACGGGGGAAATGAATATTCATCACTTCGCCGATTTTCGCTTCTGGTCCATTGGTCATCATTACCAGCTTATCAGCGAGGAAAAGGGCCTCATCGATATCGTGGGTGATCATCAACACCGTACAGCGTTTATCTTGCCAGATTTTCAGCAATTCTTCCTGTAATTCCTCTTTGGTAATCGCATCCAAAGCGCCGAAAGGTTCATCGAGAATTAATACTTCTGGACGGATAGAAAGGGCCCGGGCGATCGAAACCCGTTGTTTCATCCCCCCGGAGATTTGGGGAGGGGTTTTGTCCATAGCTTCGGTTAAACCCACCATCGCTAAATGTTCCCGCACGATCGAGCGTTTTTGTGCCTCTGGAGCATTGGGAGACACCGCATCTACCGCGAGATAGACATTTTCAAAAACGCTTAACCAAGGCAATAAAGCATAGTTTTGAAACACTACCATGCGATCGGGCCCGGGTTTAGTAATTTTCTTACCGTTAACTTTAACGATGCCATCGGTGGGAGAAGAAAAACCCGACACCATATTTAATAGGGTCGATTTACCGCAACCGGAGTGACCGATCACACAGATAAATTCACCTTCATTGATGCTGAGATTAACATCCTT
>NZ_JASJFF010000322.1:0-1025 GCF_030065435.1 Microcystis sp. M53603_WE2 | reverse complement strand
GTCGGTGTCTTAGCAGGGATTCCCTTCGCCGTCAAAAATCTCTTTGATATCAAGGGTATTGTCACCCTTGCTGGCTCCAAAATCAATCGAGATCACCCTGCCGCCGGACAAGATGCGATCGCTATACAAACCCTAGAAGCAGCCGGGGCGGTTTTGGTGGGGGCGACCAATATGGATGAGTACGCCTACGGTTTTGTCACCGAAAATGCCCATTATGGGGCCACTCCCAACCCCCTCGATCCTAGTTGCGTCTCGGGGGGATCCTCCGGCGGTTCCGCCGCCGCCGTTGCCGCTAATTTAGTCCCTCTCGCCCTCGGTTCCGATACTAATGGTTCGGTGAGGGTTCCCGCCGCTTGCTGTGGCGTGGTGGGGCTAAAACCCACCTTTGGGCGCGTATCCCGTCAGGGCCTATTTTTGTTCGTTAGTAGTTTGGATCATCTGGGATTTTTTAGCGACAATGTGGCGGATATGACGGCTATTTGGAGTCTTTTTGCCAAAAATAACCTTAAAGCTCCTTTAAATGGCTTAGAGGGCGTAAAAATAGCCCTTGCCGATGATTATTTTCAGCAGGGAGCCGAACCGGAAGTAATCGAGGCGGTGACAGCGATCGCCGAACGTTTAGGAGTTACCAAAAAAATCACCATTCCCGAAACCGCCCGCGCCAGGGCAGCCGCCTATATAATTACCGCTTCCGAGGGCGCAAATTGGCATTTACCGCGTTTACAGACCAGATTAGAGGATTTTGACCCCGCAACCCGGGATCGCTTCTTGGCAGGGGCATTAATTCCCTCTAGCTGGTATTTACAGGCTCAACGTTTTCGCCGTTGGTATCGCGATCGTCTGCGAGAGATTTTCACCGAAGTCGATATTATCCTCACCCCGACGATTCCCTGTATTGCGCCGCCGTTAGGAGTAGAAAAAATGATTATTGACGGGCAAGAGCTATTAATTAGACCTAATTTAGGCAGATTCACCCAACCTTTTTCTTTTATCGGTTTACCTGCCCTTTCGTTGCCGATTAAACG
>NZ_JASJFF010000736.1:0-12773 GCF_030065435.1 Microcystis sp. M53603_WE2 | reverse complement strand
GCGATTAGCGGCGGCTGGGTTAAAATACACCCGTTTTCATACCACTGCCCTCTGTTCTCCCAGTCGTGCGGCTTTGCTCTCTGGAAGGAATCATCACTCGGTCGGCATGGGCAACATCACCGAAACCGCCACCTCCGCCCCCGGACAGAGTTCCGTCCGCCCCAACACCAAAGCCCCCCTCGCCTTGACCCTGAAGCTGAACGGCTATTCCACGGCGCAGTTCGGTAAGTGCCACGAAGTACCGGTTTGGCAAACCAGCCCGATCGGTCCCTTTGACGCTTGGCCCTCCGGCGGGGGTGGATTCGAGTATTTCTACGGCTTTATCGGTGGCGAAAATAACCAGTGGGACCCGGCACTGTACGAGGGAACGACCCCGATCGAACCGCCGAAAACCCCGGAGGAAGGCTATCACCTGACCGAGGATCTGGCCGATCGAGCGATCGCTTGGATTAGTCAACAAAAAGCTCTCGCCCCCAATAAGCCTTTCTTTGCCTACTTCGCCCCTGGCGCAACCCACGCCCCCCACCACGTCCCGAAGGAGTGGATCGACAAGTATCGAGGCCAATTCGCTCACGGTTGGGATCGCCAGCGTGAGATCACCTTTGCCCGACAGAAAGAACTGGGCGTAATTCCCCAAAATGCCGAACTCACCCCCCGTCACGCCGAAATTCCCCCATGGGATGACATGGACGAGCGCCTGAAGCCGGTATTAGAGCGCCAGATGGAGGTGTACGCCGCCTTTCTGGAACATACCGATGATCAGGTGGGACGAGTGATTCAAGCCTTAGAAAAGCTAGAAATCCTCGACGATACGCTAATTTACGTCATCGTCGGTGATAACGGTGCCTCCGCCGAGGGAACGCTTCAGGGCGCGTTTAACGAGATGGCCAACTTTAACGGGTTAGCGAGTCTAGAAACCCCGGAATTTCTCCTCTCGAAACTAGATGACTTCGGTGCGCCCGATTCCTATAATCACTACGCGGTCGGTTGGGCCTGGGCGATGAGTAGCCCCTATAAGTGGACGAAACAGGTCGCTTCCCACTGGGGCGGCACCCGCAACGGTACGATTGTTCGTTACCCCAAACTCATCCAGGAAAAAGGTGGGATTCGTCACCAATTCTGTCACGTCATTGATGTGGCCCCGACGGTGTTGGAAGTGGTAGGCATTCCCGAACCGACGATGGTTAACGGTGTCCTACAAAGTCCCTACGAGGGTACGAGTATGGTTTATACCTTTAACGACGCAGCCGCCCCCGAACGTCATGATGTGCAGTATTTCGAGATGTTTGGCAATCGGGGCATCTATTACAAGGGTTGGAGCGCGATTACCAAGCACCGCACCCCGTGGGTGATGACTGGACAGACGATGGTTCCTTTCGACGATGATATCTGGGAACTATACGACGGCAGTACGGATTGGACGCAAGCTCGGGATCTCTGCCAGGAAATGCCAGAGAAACTGCACGAACTACAGCGACAATTTCTGATCGAGGCGGTTAAATATAATGTACTGCCCCTAGACGATCGCCAAGTGGAACGGGTCGATCCCGCCACCGCTGGCCGGCCTACCCTCGTGCGGGGAAACTCGCAATTATTCTTTGCCGGGATGGGGCGTTTGTCTGAAAATAGCGTCATCAACATCAAAAATAAATCCTTCTCGGTGACGGCGGAACTGAACATTCCCCCGGAAGGCGCGGACGGGGTGATTATCGCCCAAGGCGGCCGCTTCGGTGGTTGGAGTGTCTATACCCACGACGGAAAAGCCAAGTTCGTCTATAACGTGCTGGGGATTGAAAGTTTTGTCACCGAGGCGACGGAGACGATCCCGGCCGGTAAGCATCAGGTACGGATGGAGTTTGCCTACGATGGTGGTGGTTTAGGACGGGGGGGAAATGTCACCCTCTACTACGACGGTCAACCAGTGGGTACGGGTCGGGTAGAACGAACTCAGGCTTTTATTTTCTCCGCCGACGAAACCACGGATATCGGCTACGAATCTGGTACCCCCGTGGCGGCGGAATATACCTCGAAAACCAGTCGTTTCACCGGCAAGATCGGCTGGGTTCAATTGGATCTGGGTACGGACAATCATGACCACCTGATCGACCCGGAGGAACGTCTGAAAATTATCATGGCCAGGCAGTAGAAAAGGGGACTTGCGATACTGGTAGCTTTATCTAGACTATCCCTCGGTTAAAAGCAAAAAAATTGAGCTTAAATTAGCAACTTTGTCCTATGGAATGGTCTTTTTTGAGAAACTTTGCCATCACTTTATTCGCCCTCTTAAATCCTCTGGGAATGCTGCCGATTTTTATTAGTTACACCGCTCGCGAACGTAAAGAAGTACAACGACTCGTGGCTCTATTTGTCTCGTTAACTGTCTTGTGTTTGTTATTGATTTTTATGTTTATCGGAACGGCAATGCTAAAATTCTTTGGCGTCACCTTAGACTCTTTTCGCCTAGCTGGTGGCGTGCTTTTGTTGATTATCGGTATCAACATTGTTAACGGTTCTGGGGCAGGGACAAAAGAGCTTTTAATTAATGAGCAAGGCGGGGATTATCTCAGCGAAGCTAAGTCAGTTTATCGGCAGATTGTTATTCCTATGGCTATGCCTTTATTAGTGGGGCCTGGGGTGATTGCTAACGTTATCCTTTATGCCAGTGAAGCCGAATCAAGGCTAGGTATTGGTACGGGCATTGAACTGATTTTGATGACAATTTTAGTCAGTTTTTTAGTCTTTCTCATCCTCGCGGCTGGCCAATGGTTACAAAGACTTTTAGGAGATATTGGCTTGAGTATTACTCAGCGAGTTATGGGCCTATTTGTAGCGGCGATCGGAGTACAATTTATGGTGACAGGTTTGATTAATATTTTTGTCGATCAGATCGTTCCGAAACTACCATCATAGCCAATTACTAATTAGTCTAAATATAGCGGTTCTCGCATCTATGCGGCACACTTAAACCTTTGCTGATTAAGCTGTTCAGGATCGGGAATGTACCTCTTGTGAATCAGAAACGCTATAGTTAGCTAAGAAAATTACTGGAAATATCAAATAAGCTGTTGTATATTTAAACTGGGTATTAAGGAGAGCAATCATGAGAAATTCTGAGCAATTGACCAAATCCCTGAAGCGTTTTCGTTATACACTTTTTCTGGGAGTAGCGGCCATGGCAATCAATAGCTGGGGGATGCCCAATATTTCTGTAGCCCAGACTACTCCTGCTCAAGAAAAAGTGCAGTTAATGTTCGTGCAAACGGCAGAAGATCTTAAGGTAGATCCCGTCGCAAAAACAATTCGCCTGGTGAATGTCAACAAACAGACATTATACTTTTCCGATCGCCCAAACCGGATTGCTGGTAATCTGACCATGGCAGCCTACATGGATGAGTGGACAGCTAGGGCGGGAAAAGATAATTTTGCCAACGATCCCCCCAATGCTACCCTCTCGGTCTATGAACCTGGCCGTCAAGACAATACCATAATTGTCGTCGAGATTAGCAATCCCGTCATCGATGGCAAGGACTTGATTTATAGCTACAAGCTAATCGAAGGGACTCTACCTAAAACCGGCGGGGCAACTTCCCTATTTATCGATTGGATTGGTGTTGGTGGTGGTGTCGGTCCTGGCTTTTACGGGGTGGGGGCCGGTACCCGCGGGGTCGGTTTATACGGTGGTTACGGTGGCCCCCTGCGCTATTAATACACTTGTTCTAAGCAGCCTGTAAATTTATCTACCGATGAGGAGAATTCCATGAGTTACAGATACATCAATCAATTAGCCACACCCGAAAATTTGCATCGATTTCTGGAATTTGTCGATCTAGCGGCCGGCGCTGGCCAAGAAACGGCTAATGTCTGGGAAATCGAGCGCCGATTGGTCAATAGTCGCCCGATGGAGTTATGTGTAAAAGCAGTTCTGCAAGAACCAGCTTCCGCTCAATTAGTGCAAGAAAGATACATCGGCAAACCCTACGATCTCGAAGCAATGTTAAAAATGCCGAAAGGTTCTCTCGGTTGGACTTACGGCACAATTATGCACACTTTGGGCTATGATCCGCAATTTTATCCCCAACGCGAGCAATTTGATTCCGATGCCGACTATATTGGTTTTCGCATTGATAAAACCCACGATATCCATCACATTCTCACCGGGTTTAGTTTAGATACTCTTGGAGAATTGGGAGTAATTTCTGTCACGGTCGCTCAAACTCGTTATCCTACTTTTCTCCTCATCGATATCCTCTCTTTACTGATGACTTTTTTTACCAGTGATACTCTGTTAAGTGAGGTAGAAAGTGATGCCGATTTAAATAAAACTCTCGGTTACAAATTCGATTTAATTTCTCGGGGAATTACCATCGGTCGCCAGGCCCAACCTCTATTCCCGATCAAGTGGGAAGAAGGATTAGAAAAACCCTTAGATCAATGGCGTGAAGAACTGAATATCAAACCAGTTTTAGACGGGCCTTGGAGTTGGTACAGTTGCCCGGAATTACAAGCAGCGATCGCATAATTTACCCCGCAGATTTTTATGAGAGAATAGTTAGGGATAATTCTGCTTTGATCTATGGTCAAAAAAACCGCTAGAAAACCCAGCTATACTCAAATTCGCTGGCTCTGTCAAATAATTGTCGCTCTGATTGTCTTAATGCTGCCGGTGACTATTACTCTGCGACTGGTTTTAGCTTTTCTTTTCGCTTTGATAGTGGCAATTATGTTACTAGCTTACAGAATTTCTTGCCTTGCCCCCTGGCAGCTAGAACTATTAAAACCTCCCAATCATCGGGGGGCATTTCTGGAATCCCTATTTTATACGATCGGCAGTTTCGGACTATTAATTTATCTGATCGCTTCCGAACACGCCATCGTTCATTTTGCCTGTGGTTTTTTGGGTATTATTAGTGCTTGGTTAGCCATACAATTGATCTACAGCCAAGAATATGCAGTACGCTACTATCATGATGGTAAAGGCCTAGTTTTTCCCGATTGCGATCGACCTAATTGGAGGGAATTTCTCTATCAAGGTTTTTGTATGGCGGCTTGTTATCAAACCTCCGATACAAGTATTAATAGTACGGCAATGCGGCGGCTGGTAGCAACCT
Source organism: Microcystis sp. M53603_WE2 (assembly GCF_030065435.1). Taxonomy (NCBI): domain Bacteria; kingdom Bacillati; phylum Cyanobacteriota; class Cyanophyceae; order Chroococcales; family Microcystaceae; genus Microcystis; species Microcystis sp. M53603_WE2. The sequence goes on along the minus strand of NZ_JASJFF010000736.1, from coordinate 7,665 downwards.
ACGGGATGCTTTCCTATTCTTTATCCGTCTTGATTATTGCTATTATTTTTGGGATGATTGGTAATTTACTCTAAGCAAAAAAGATATTTTATTAAGGAAGTTATGGTTCATCAGAAAATTAATCTCGATCGCCTAGGTCCAGAAGAGACACTAATTACCCCCACCTATGCTTCCCGCGCCCTGACTTCCGCCGTACCTAAATACGAGATTCCCGAGGGAGAAATGCCGCCGGCGGTGGCCTATAATTTAATCTGGGATGAACTCGCCCTTGATGGTAATTCTCGCCTGAATTTGGCTACTTTTGTCACCCTTGGATGGAACTGGAAGCCAAACAATTAATGGCGGAAACCTTCGATAAAAACATGATCGACAAGGATGAATACCCACAAACCGCCGAAATTGAATTGCGTTGTGTGAATATGATCGCTAGACTCTGGAATGCTCCCAAAGGCGCAGCGGCAACCAGTTGTTCTACCATTGGTTCCAGTGAAGCGGCGATGTTGGGAGGCATGGCTTTAAAATGGCAGCGGCGCTATCGCCGACAAAAAGAGGGTAAACCCACCGATAAACCTAATTTAGTCATGGGCATTAATGTGCAGGTTTGTTGGGAAAAATTCTGTCGTTATTGGGAGGTAGAACCGCGTTTTGTGCCGATGGAAGGGAATCGTTTTCATCTCAATGCGACGGAAGCAATTAAACTAATTGATGAGAATACGATCGGGGTAATTGCCATTATGGGTAGTACCTTTGATGGTAGTTACGAACCCGTCCAAGAAATTAATGATGCCCTGGAAAAATTGAACAGAGAAACCGGCTGGCAAGTTCCCCTGCACGTCGATGGTGCTAGTGGTGGTTTTATTGCCCCTTTTCTTGATCCCGATTTAGTCTGGGATTTTCGCCTCAAATGGGTTAAATCGATTAATGCTTCCGGGCATAAATACGGTTTAGTCTATCCCGGTGTTGGTTGGATTATCTGGCGAGATCGGCAAGAATTACCAGAAGAATTAATCTTTAATTGTAATTATTTAGGCGGTGATCTGCCTAATTTTGCTCTGAATTTTTCTCGTCCCGGCAATCAAGTAGTCGCTCAATACTATAATTTTTTACGACTGGGTAAGGAGGGTTATCGACAAATTCATCAAGCCTGTCGAGATACGGCCTTGTATTTATCGGGGGAAATCGCTAAGATCGGACTGTTTGAATTAATTACCGATGGCAGCACTATTCCAGTTTTTGCTTGGAAATTAAAGGAGACAATTAGCGATCAAGCTAATTATAGTTTATTCGATTTGGCTGATAAATTGCGCGAGCGGGGTTGGTTAGTTCCTGCCTATACAATGCCGAAAAATCGCCAAGATTTAACCGTGCAGCGCGTGGTGATCAAGGAGGGATTTAGTCGCGACATGGCGGCTCTGTTGTTGCGGGACATTCATTCAGCGATCGCATTTTTTCAATCTCAGTCTCATTATCAGTCAAAATTATCTGGTTCCCATTTCCATCACTAACAGATGTTGAGGAAAAACTCGCTTAAATTTCCTAAATATTGGCAACCCTTACAGAGTTTTGGTGTTGGCAATTTTTCCACTCCTGTCTCAACCTAGTATATCCGTACCTCATCGAGGACAGTAATGCCTAAATCTTACCCGAATACACCCAAAAAAATCTGACTTAATCCTATGAAATCTGTACCATTTTTCGATATTAATCAAATATCTTTAATGCCAAGTAAACCATCTAGAACTAGAAGATGGATGAAAAAAATTGGACATACTTTGGTAATATTTATCGTAGTTTTACTACTGACTCTCACCTCTCCTCTTTTGGGAATAGCTCAAAATCCGACACAACTGGAAAATAAAATTGACGGCTTTCCAGTTATGTTAGATGGAAAAACTCTCTTTTTTATCCGGCGTGGAGTTTCTTCATTTTCGGCGGAGGAGAGAGCTAACGCTATTACCCGGAGAATTGAAAGAATTGCTCAAAATGATTCTATTCCTGTTGAGAACCTGACAATTAAGCAGATTCCTGATGATAACTCACTTTATTTAAGTGTAGATCAAGAAGTAATTCTAACGGTGACGGAGCGAGATGCAAAAGCCTATCGTTCAACGCCGAAGGTTTTAGCTCAACAAGCTTTACAAAAAATTCAGGTTGCTATCGCTCAATATCGCCAAGATCGAAAACCCGAACAACTACTTAAGAACATCATTTATACGGTTATAGCCAGCTTTGCCTTCCTGATTATTAGCTTTGCAGTTATCAAAACTTCAGGGAAGCTATTTCCCTTTATTAGACGTTTGATTGAATCCTTGACGCCAGGCATTCAAATCGGGAATGTTGAGATCATATCTTCCTCTAATATAAGCTTTTTTTGGCTGCGAGTTCTTCGGATAATTCGCTTACTTGTTCTCTTTTTATTATTATTTAATTATGCTACATTTGTACTTCGTTTATTTCCCTGGACAAGAGTTTTTGGTGAGAGTATTTTAGGCTATTTTTATCAATCATTAGAACTGGTTTTATCCTCTATTGGCCAATATCTTCCCAATGCCTTTATTATTGCCATAATCATTTTTATCACTTACTACTTAATCGGGCTAATCAAGCCCTTTTTTACAGCAATAGAAAGAGGAAATCTGGTTATTCCTGGTTTTTATACTGATTGGGCTAAACCGACTTACAATATCCTATTAGTCATAATTATTGCCATAGCAGCAATAGTTGCTTTTCCCTATTTGCCCGGTTTTGATTCCCCTGCTTTCCGAGGTGTTTCTGTTTTTCTTGGTCTTCTTTTATCCCTTGGTTCTACTTCGGCAATCGCCAATGTTATTGGGGGAATTATTCTTATTTATACCCGTGCCTTTCGCATCGGAGATCACATTCAAGTAGGAGATGTAATTGGCGATCTAATTGAAAAAAACTTCCTAGTCATCCGCATTTGTACTCCCACTAATAAAATCATTACTATTCCTAACTCATCTTTATTAAGTAGTAATGTGATTAACTTTAGTATTTCCTCGCGGGAGTTAAACAGAAATCTAATTATTCAGACAACGATTACCCTGGGGTATGATCTGCCCTGGCGAAAAGCCCACAAAACCTTAATTGAAGCTGCTCTAGAAACTGAGCATATTCTCAAAGAACCCGCACCTTTTGTCCTGCAAACTAGCTTAGATAATTTTTACATCAGTTATCAATTAAACGCTTACACTAACCAACCCAATTTGATGGTAATAATTTATTCAGAACTCCATCAAAATATTCAAGACAAGTGTAATGAAGCTGGGATTGAGATTCTCTCTCCCAGTTACACCTCCCTACGAGATGGAAATACAACAACCATTCCCGAAAATTATTTACCTTCCGATTATGTCGCGCCTCCCTTTCGCGTTCAATCTTCAGACAATCAGGAAAACAACACATTATGACACCATACCCGTTTTTAGGCTCTCACTTTTGGCGGATTATTAATAGACCTCTTGTAAAAATCAAAAATTGTTGTTAGGAGTAAGTAGCCAGTAGTCAGTAGTCAGTAGTCAGGATAATTAAGAATGAATAATAATCAATTCCATGATCTCTTGACAGATTTTAGGCAATTTAATCCTTATTTTTGCCGTTTTTGAACCATCAAAAATTAATTGTGCAAGAGGTTTAGTTTTGCAAGGGAATAAAGTTGACAATATCTCTTATAGGGTTTCTGATTCACAAGAGGTACATTCCCGATCCTGAACAGCTTAATCAGCAAAGGTTTAAGTGTGCCGCACAGATGCGAGAACCGCTATATTTTATTTAGGAACTACCTCCTAAATAAAAGCCTAGCGAAAACATGATTAAGATGCCAATAATAAATACAATAGACCAGGAAAAAACCGCAAATAAAACAAAACAAGCTGGGAAAGAAATCAGAGTTCCACCAACGAAAAACATACCCACCAAAAGAAGGAGCGGTACTTTAATAGGATGGGTGATTAGTTGATAAAAATCACTAAGAAAACCCAATAAATTATTAAAAATTTTAGGTTTAAACCTTTGAGAAACTTTTTTCCTAAGATAATTTTCAGCATCAGAGTTTAGAGGATAAATCGCTTGAAAGGTTTGGGGTTTATAAATTTCTTCAATCTGATAGGCCCATGCGGTTAATTTGTTTTTATTTTTTCTTCTTTCTGCCAGTTGATTGATCATAATAACCGTACACTTTAGATCACGAGGAATCACTAAACAAGGATTTTTTTCTTGTAATAATGCTTGAAATTGCGGCAGTTTTAAAGCATCATTATGACGGGTATTAGAATCATCATACAAGTGGGTTTTTCTGGTATCTTTTTGATCAAAAGGGTCGAAAGTTGGCTTGTTATTAGTATTAAACCATGCCAATAAATTCGTTAATTTTCCTAATCCTTGCGCTATAAAATAACGATATAATAATACTTCTTCTCTGTTGCGATCTTTCCCTTTACTAATAACAGCAATGATTGACCAAGCCTCTTTTTTATTTTTAACTTCTCGACCGATTATAACAAATTTTTCTTTTTCAGGCACGTTTTGAGGAAAGCAAGGAATTTTTAATAATTCCTCATCAATGGCTTGATAAACCACATCGGGAATCGGCTCTAAGGTACAATTCATAAAGTCTTCTTCGGTGTAATCTTCCACCCACCACAAAACTTGTGTACCAACTTGTGAAGATTGTACTTTAACTCCTGTACTAAATTCGTGAATCTCAATAGTACTCATGATTTTTTGTCAAAAGTAAGGATTATTGCTTAGTATTTATGTACCGTTAATAGCGATCACCTCACCCTAAAATGGGTCTCTATCTATTCTTTTATCGTAGGATAGGGGGGAAGTTATGCAGGGGAGCGGTTAAATAATACAATTTTATTATAGTTGAGATAAAATTTAGGCGAAGCTGGATCAGCGATCGCATTTAACTTCGATAAATGGGATAGACTAAAGAAAGTTAATGAGGATCAAGTCATGACACAAAATGAGTTAATGTTAGAACGATACTTTACTATCTTAAAAACTAGGTTAAACTGTATAGGGAACTTCAACAAAGGGATGTTCAGTTAAGTCGAAATCTTTAGTATTGTGAGTGACTAATTTAAGGTTATAATGAAGGGCGATTGCTGCTTGAATTGCGTCGGGTAATTTCCATTGTATGATCTTTTGATGGGGGAGTTTGTTCAACTTTTTTCTGATTTGTTCACGACGAAGTTGGATAACTAAATCGATGATAGTTTGATCTAATTCTATTAGGTGAAAGTAGGATAAAACTTGTTGAGCTTGATGAAAGGTGGTTTCATCCTCAAATCCAATCAAGACTTCTGCTTTAGTAATGATAGAAATACAAGCATCGTTTTTATGTTTTTTAAGATAGCTGGTTGCTGCTGAAACTCCATTAAAATGGTCAATCAGAATACAAGAATCTATCAGTTTTTTCATGACCATTCCTCTCGAATTTTCTGTTGATATTCTAACCCATCTCCTTTTGTCCATATTCCTTGAGTATTTTCTAAAACCGTTTCAAAATCGGAAGAAGATTCAGCTATATCTTGTTCAACAACCTCAATATTAATATTCAGCTTTGTTCCTTCTTTGAAGGGTAAATTAGAGAGAAGGATTTGCTGAGAGTTATCAAGGGTTATCTGAGTTTGATAGGAAGTCATAAGATTAAGCTATTTGAAGATAGTTAAAATCATTATAGCAGAAGTCAGAATTATGAGGTTGGAAGTCGGAAGTAAAAGCTATACAGAACTAGCTTTTCAACTAATTGACTGTACCTCATGAGATTGGGAAATGTTATATATAACTTTGATGGTTCTTTTTGCTGAATACCGAATTTGAATTGATTTTCTCCCGTCTAATTGATAATAAGATTAAGTGCAGATAGACTTTGATTTTCCTCAATCAAACGCTAATTTATAGGACGCACAACACTTGCGTCCCTACAGTATATCTAGTTTTTCATAAGAGGATAGCACAACACCCACTTAGGGACCTAGACCATCTATTTCAGGTCGAGATTATGGGGGATTAGATGGTATCGAAGATACCAGTGAATTGAGTTTTTTATATGTATCACCACCTTCTGACATCAGACCATCATAAGTGTTCCATTCATGAAACTGTTGTTTCTGAAAAGCTTTAATTTTTTCTTTTAACTGTTGGGAGTTCTCCTGTTTGATTATATCCTCATTAAGGAGTATCTTTTGGAAAATCTAAGATTTCAACAATAAGCCCTTTTCTTTTTCCTTTTTCTGAATCATCATGAGCGTTATCTTCAACTATAGCGTTTAAGGATTTGACATTAGTTTGCCAATTCGTATCTACAGTGGGTGATGGGGATACAGAGGGGGATGGAGATACAGAAGATGATAGAGAAGGTGATGGAGAGGGAGAGGAAGGAGTTGATAGCCCTAGACTTACTTTAATATCCTTGATTATAGCCTCTCTAGTCTGACTATCTGATTTTATTCCTACAATACCTGTTGGTTTTATTTTTTTTCCTGTTTGATAATCTTCAATTAACTGTTTCCAGTTTATTTCTTTTTGCTTAGATAAGCTTTTTTGTAACTTAAAAAGTTTAATAATTGCCTTTTTACTTTTTGTTTTATCAATCTTTTGATCCTGAGCCAGATCATTAACTATTTTGTCCAACCCATCTGGTAGAGTTAATTCAGTCATTAATTGTAGTTCCTGATTTACAGATTCTATTTGCTGCTTTAAAGCGAAGATAAAAACCACTGAAGCAATCGTATCCCGTGAATTAATGGGAGTTGGTGACATAATTCTTGCGCCCAATTTTTCCTGTCCTAATGTTTTAATATAAGTCCCATTAGTCGAACTATCTTTAATCATCCAAACCCCATTTTCATAGGTAATCTCAGCATGATGTTGGGACACTTTATCACTATTAGCACATGAATCTAAATCAATTTCTACTGGATTCCCCGGTGTAAAAATACCAATCACTGCGCTATTATAAATTTTAAATTCGGCAGTGGGTGCATTAAACAGAGGAATTAAACGCGCAGTGGCCATTGCACCTATGGGAGAAGGAGATGTCATCTGCATCGGTGCTGTCATTACTTGAGGGGTCGGTATTACTTGTGTAGGAGGAGTGAGAGGTTGAGGGGTCGGTATTACTTGTGTAGGAGGAGTGAGAGATGGAGGGGTCGGTATTCCCTGTGTAGGAGGAGTAAATGAGGAAGAAGGAGATGAAATCGGAGTGACGGGGAGAGTATTTCCTAATTCTGCACCACAGGTTTCGCAAAATTCAGCGTCTGGGGGGTTTCCTTCATAGCCACAGGTGGGACATTCGATAGACATGGTTGATTCTCCTTAAAAATGACGATATTTGACAGATTAACAAGGTTAGAAAAGAGTTCAAGACATTTGAAGATAAAGTCGGCATTACCTCAAAATAACGGCAAAAATGAACTTTAAAGCATTTCTTTCAAGTTTGTGCTTGAATCAGCCTAAGTTCCTGTGATATTACGAATAGTTTCATCTAGAGATGATTGTTCATCGGAAATTTTGGGTCTGAAACCCCGCCGTTCTAGGTTGGCTTTACGTTAGAATTAAAAGGCCAGTCTCGAAAACCAAGTGGACGGCGCAGCACCTTGAAAACTCGGCTTAGGGGGTTCCGACCAGAAAAGCTTG
>NZ_JASJFF010000121.1:0-1285 GCF_030065435.1 Microcystis sp. M53603_WE2 | reverse complement strand
GTGTTCGTTCGTGGAGAGCTTTGTTGTAAACTAATCTTACACAGCCCAATGTGCGCCGCAATAGCGACTCTTGTTCTGGTGTTGGGTAAAATCGAAACGAATAGGCTTTTTCCATATCCCGCATTCTAGCATATATCGTGTAAACGATGCTCATATTTAACAGCAAAGCCGCCGTAAAACGGCGGGGTTTCAGACCCAAAATTTTCGATGAGAGCGATATGAACTAAGCTAATCGGCTTCGCTGAGATTAGCGTTTCCAAAACTAATCTCGCAGATTTTGCGCTTTTGACGCTTCCTTTGGCAGACTTACCGTTTGAGCCTAAATCCTGTTATAATAGGGTAAATAAAAACAATGAGATAAAATGCCCAAGAAAGCTTACTTAGCCGAACATCTAAGTTCAGAGGAACTGAAAGATAGATACAGAAGCAGTCAAGACTCAGTAGAAACAAGAAGATGGCACTTATTGTGGAAAATATCGTTAGGATGGACAATCAAAAATGCTGCAGTAGCTGTAGGATTAGATTATCAATATAGTTTTAGAATTCTCAAAAGATATAATGAATTAGGAGAAGAAGGAGTTAAAAATCTCAAGAAAAAAAGTGTGGAACATCGGAGAGGAAAAGAACCTTTATTGAAGGAAGAACAATTGCAAAAATTAAAAGAAGAACTGAAAAAACGTCCTGCCGATGGAGGAATCTGGACAGGTCCGAAGGTGGCTAGATGGATAGAAAAGGAAACGGGACGAGAAAAAGTTTGGAATCAAAGGGGATGGGATTACTTAAAAAAAGTGCAGATATTCTTGTCAAAAACCGAGACAAAAACATAAAAAGGGAGACCCAGTTAAACCAGAAAAATTTAAGCAGAATTTACCAGTAAAAGTCCAATAATTAAGAGATAAATTTACCAATTCTCAGATAGAAGTCAAAAACTTTAAGTTGCCGAGGGAATCATGCTCGATTTTCTACTTTGCTTATTCGCCAAAATTACAGCCAGCCGAGAGATTGTGGTCTCTAGTAGATGAACCCCTGGTTAATGAGCATTTTGAAACGATTGAAGCAATGGAAGAAACAATGACTAATGAAATTAAAAACTTGACTAACTAGGGTCTGCTGAAAAAGTTTTTCCTAGGGGCAGGGTGTAGGGTGTGGGGTGTGGGGTGTGGGGTTTTACCCATTTTCATCGGGTAAATTACCTAATTTTCAGGGAAAAAGTCCAGGGATTTTCCCCCCGACCACTCCCATATCTGGTACTTTTTGATTGACAAAAAGTCTAAAAGTCTTACCC
>NZ_JASJFF010000161.1:0-5548 GCF_030065435.1 Microcystis sp. M53603_WE2 | reverse complement strand
ATGGCTTTTAAATGTTGATCTAGTTGTTCTTTTTGGTCTGTATTCATGATTCTACCGTTTAATTGTTTCTCTTTATTTTGCCTTAGCTAACGTTTTTAGTCTCTAAGCATTTATACTTATGGCAAAATTGGGATGCTCCCAGTTGACCTATATCGTTGCTCTGGAAATTGTTATGCAGAAAGTTGACCTATAATGTGTAGTTAGGCATACCTTCCACCTTCCTACCTTCCTTTCACTTTCAATCTAGATATGAGATGTCAGATTTAACAAGCATTGAAAAGATTAAACTAGAGAAATTGCTCGAAATGGGCAATGGTTATGTGCTTGATTTTTCAAACATAACCTTCCAAGAATTCGTCTTAGAAAATTTAAATATCGATATATATGATGAAAAATATAATTATAGTAGTGGCTCAAAAGCAAATCGATTAAGAGGTTTTTGGAAAGAAGAATCTAATTCTACAGTAGGAAAACTGATAGAAACACTTTTGGAATACTGGAAAACAAAAAAGTCAATAACTCGGAAAGCTATCACCACTGAGGAGGAACATTTATTTAACGAATGTCAAAAAATTGTAGAAAGATTGCAAGGAGGTAATACAAAGAATCGTAATCAGGATTCTCAGAGGAAGGAGGAATTTTCTTCACTTCGATCCAGTCTTCTGCTGGAATTTGATAACTTTACAAAGTTAATAAATTCGGAAGATAAGAAACAGCGAGGATTTTCACTTGAAGACTTGCTAAAACGTATTTTTTCTCTTTATGAGATTCCAACTCAAAAAAGCTTTAGGAGAAATGAGGGTGGAGAACAAATAGACGGCGCATTTAAGCTTGAAGGCTGGTACTATCTAGTTGAATGTAAATGGACTCAAAACTTAACGGATATACGGCAACTTGATAGCCTTTCTGGCAAAATCAGCCGCTCTGGTAAACAGACATTGGGATTATTTTTATCGATCAATGGTTGGTCAAAAAATGTATGCCCCTTACTAAAGCAGAATAATGACAAATCTATCATTTTGATGGATGGTTATGACTTACGATCTGTTCTTGTCGAGCATAATAATTTGGACCTGAAAAATTTACTTATGAAAAAGTTGGAATGCTTAAATTTGGAAGGAGAGCCATTTTACAGCGCACATCAACTATTACAAAATACTATGAACAATCAAATTGTGTAGTGATCGCAATCTTGTAGGGTGCGTTCCCTAAAACAACTTCTACCGCTTCAGCGATCGATTTTGGGGAACGCACCATGCACATTGATTGAAACTGTGAGTCTAAGTGCGATGCAGCCTTTGTGGTCCCAGTTGAGAAATGTTAGCGAAGATTGCCAATGTTTAGGTTAAAATAGAGGGGCAAAAGTTGCAACGGGGTCAGGACAATGACAGTTAATCAACTCCGCTACAGCAAAGAAGAATTCGCCCGACGTGGTAAAGAGATTTATCAATCTCAGGTGCGCCCCCAAGTCGAGGAAGGCAATCATGGGAAGATTGTAGCCATAGATATTGAAACAGGGGCTTTTGAAGTAGCAAAAGACAGCCTCACAGCTTCCGATCAACTTTTAGCCCGATTGACCGATGCTCAAATTTGGTTCGTAAGAATCGGACATCGAGCAGTTCATCGAGTCGGTTTGATTGGGGCAAATTTATTTCAATGATTAATCAACTCTACGCCTGTTTTTGCACAATCTTCTCACTCAATTCTAGGAAGGTGGGACAATATTAGATTAAGTACTAATAACTTAATATCTTATAGAGTTTTTCAAAAAGCGTGAGTTGGGTCAATGATCAGGAAACCTAACTATTTTCTAACCAAACGATTAGGAAACAGTTATGTTATGATTTTCAGAGTAAGCCGGAGATGATAAAACACCATGAAAAATCGCATCTTTACTGTTATTTTGTACAAAGAAGATAATATGTACATTGCTGAATGTCCAGAAGTTGGCACAGTAGATCAAGGAGAAACAATTGAGCAGGCGATTGCTGGATTGAAAGAAGCCACACGGCTTTACCTAGAGGAATTTACCTTACCAGAAACATCCCCTAGATTTGTGACCAGTATTGAGGTTAGTTATGCCTAAGCTGCCACGAATCTCTAGTCGGGAGGCAGTTAGATCTCTTGAACGCTTAGGCTTCGAGCAAGTTCGTCAAACAGGTAGCCATGTTGTGATGAAGAAAGAAACCGAAGATGGCAAAATTGGTTGTGTTGTCCCTTTACATCAGGAATTGAAGGTTGGTACATTAAGTGGAATTCTGAAACAAGCCCAAGTCACAGTTGAAGAGTTCATTGAAAATCTGTAGAGTCTGACAAATCACTGCACTCGACGTGATACCAAATACCAAAAGTATTTAGTCCCCCCAGAGAACCCCCTTGAGCCACATAGCACACTTTTCTTTTTTTGTCAAATTTTATGTTAAGAAAGATGTAACTAATGGATAGGGGGACTGTCAAAGATTAACCGTCTTCGTATTCGGGGATTCTTTCCTTTTTCTTCTCGGTGATATTGATGCGGGGGGGATTGTAATCTGGTTCCACGTCATCATCCCACATATCATCCTCGGCCTTATCCTCGTAATCGTCGTACTGAGGACGAGAAAAGCTTTCTGTGCGTTCTGAGCGCGCTTCTCCCCAGTTATCTTCTTCTTCCTCGTATTCTTCCTCATAATAACGAGCTTCGGCCCGTTTTTGCGGTGGGGGAGTGGCGCGCAGGGGTTCTTTTTCCCATTCATCCTCACTCCAGCGTTCTTCAACGGGTTTAGCGGCCTCAACGGGAGTGCGGAGGGGAATGCCCGTACCTAACTGATTTTCCGGACGAGCAGCGGGAGTATAATAAGCTTCTTCCTCTTCTCTTTCCCAGGGGGGACGACCAATACCCAAACGTTCCAAAACCCCCACACTAACCTGCGTGAGACGTTCTTCGGCCCCTTCAAAGACAATTAAGCGATTCGGACCGCTGCTAACCACTTCTTCAATGGCAATTTCGTAGGTACTGATCAATTGTTCGGGGATAAGAGGCAATCCCAGGGAAGCGATGACAATGGAATGTAATTGACCACTAAGGGGATCAAATTGATAATCGCGGACTTTGCCTAAAGGTTCGCCGGTTTCCGTGATCACTTCACTACCGATTAAGGGAGTATAAGCATCGATATCGACGGATTCCAAGACGTTATCATCTTCAACGAGAACCACGTCTCCTGTCTGACTGATGCTCGATAAATACATATATTGAGGCATTCCCGACAAGGAGAGGATATTATCGCGGAGTCCCAGGGCAACCACTTCTCGTTGATCGATATCTACAAGGATATCTTTAACAACGCCGAGTTTTTTGCCTGTATTGCGAGTGATAACCTGTGTATTTAAAAATTCTGAACGTAAGCGACTATTCTCTGTGATCATTTTTTCCTATGGGTAGGCGTTAGGTCGTGGGAATACGAGTTATTGTAGGCTTAATATATAGGGCGAGATCGAGGGTTAATTTACCGATATTGGCTTAGATCTTAAAGTTCCCTGAGATTAACACTTTTTTTGGCCTTGTTTGGGCGATAGTTTCGGGTGATAGATAGGGTTAAACCCATTTTAGCTAATTCTTTACATTTTTTTAGTGACAACAAAGCAGGAGCTAGAGAGAAACTCCCTTGGCTCCTGCTGTCTAGATTCTGATTACATAGTTAAAGACTGCACCTCAGTTTCGATCAGTTTAGCTAAGTCTTGCAGGAAGGAGGCTGCATCGGCCCCGTAGATGACTCGGTGGTCACTGGTGAGATTAACCGTCATCTGTTTTTGCACTCCGAATAAACCATCTTTATTGACGACGATTTGGGGACGGGAAGCACCCACGGCTAGGATCGCACCTTGGTTGGGGGGTAAGATAGCGGTAAAGCGATCGACTCCGAACATTCCCAGATTAGAAATGGTAAAAGTACCGCTATTATATTCTTCCGGTTGCAGTTGTTTACTGCGGGCGCGATCGACTAAATCTTTCCAACTGCGGGAGAGGGAATAGATATCCATCTGGTCAGCAGAGCGCAAAACCGGCGTAATTAAGCCACCACCAGGCATAGCTACGGCTACGGACACGTTAATCGCCCCGTGGTATTGGATTCCTGCGTCGCTATAGCTGGCATTAACTATAGGATGTTTAGCGAGGGTGTTGGCTACCGCTTTTGCTAACAGGGCCGTCATGGTGACACCCTTGGATTTTAGCTGTTGATAGAGTTGATCCAGTGGGTCAGTGGTGATAGTGTAGCCCACTTGGAAGGTGGGAACCTGTAGGCTAACCGACATATTCTGGGCGACGGCTTTTTGCAGAGTGGTGAGGGGAACAGTCCGACCGACCGGGGCGCTGGCCGGAATCGGGGCTTTAGGAGCCGCTACAGGCACGCTGACGGGTTGCGGGGGAGTAATGACGGGAGCAGGGGCGGTGCTGACTTTTCCTGTCGCTTTTTCTACGTCTTCGGCGGTAATTCGTCCGTGGGGACCGCTACCCACTAGGGTTTTCAGATCCACCTTTAATTCTTTAGCCAGTTTTTTGGCTCTGGGAGAGGCGACTAAACGGCCATTATCTTTAACGGCGGCGACGGGGATCGAAACGGGAGGCGGAGCGATTTCTGGGGTTTCTACGGGCTTGCTAGGGGCGACTGCGGCGGTTTTTCCCTGAGCTTTGGCCAGTTCAATTTCCGCTTCAGTTTCGGCGATATAGGCGATCGCTTCCCCCACGGGTGCTTCCTGGCCAGCTTCGACTAAAATTACAGCGAGATAGCCATCATAAAACGATTCCACGTCCATGTCGGCTTTGTCGGATTCGACCACTAACACCGTTTCCCCTTTGCTGACTTTTTCCCCGGGGGACTTCACCCAAGAAACTATTTTTCCTTCGGTCATGGTGGAACTGAGCGCGGGCATGAAGATATCTCGAATCATGGTGGAGTGCTTCTATCTCTAATGTTTTGAGCCATAGCGCATTTTACCACAGTTGATGGGGTTGGGGGGCTTTTCAGTGAGCAGTAATCAGTGAGCAGTAATCAGTAATCAGTGAACTGCAAACTCACATCTGATAACTGCAAACTCACATCTGGTAACTGATAACTGATAACTGATAACTGGTGACAGAGGGAAAAAGAGAAGGGAAAACGGCCCCTTCTCTGCCGTATCTAGACAAAAATTGTTCTAGTTGCCAATATGGATTGGTTGTGCTTGCAGAGATTCGACTAAACCGCGCACGGCTGCCACCATAGCCACTTCATTATCCAATTGATTGATCGCCGAACCCACACCGATGCCGGCCGCTCCAGCAGCGATCGCCATCGGTGCGGTAACGCTGGATAAACCGGAAGCGCAGAGGACGGGAACTTTAACCGCATGGGAAATAGCGTGGGCTGCCGCTAAAGTCGGGGCAGCTTTTTCAATCAGTCCCAAAATACCGGCGTGACGGGGTTGACTGCTAGTGCCGCCTTCGGTTTGAATAATGTCGGCACCCTGACTAACTAAAGCTTCCGCTAGTCTCACCTGTTCATCGAGGGGCAGCCGATGGGGAACT
>NZ_JASJFF010000446.1:0-2237 GCF_030065435.1 Microcystis sp. M53603_WE2 | reverse complement strand
CAACAAAACAATTAATCCAAAAATCCCATTAAAGTTTCGGGATCATCGATTTCATTGGAAGCAACGGGACGATTACCCATGACTGTATAAGTTTCGCTAATGTGCAGATGACTGAGAGCGATCGGACGATTGCCAGAAATCGCTAGAGTGCTACTGACTTCCATACCACTAGAGCCGACAGGACGCAATCCACCGACGGAAGAATAGGTACTAACCACTTTCAGATGGCTAACTTCCACGGGACGGCCCCCTGGTAACATTTCATCTTCCGTGAAGTGAAGATGGCTAGTACCAACAGGACGATTTTCGGGTAAGCGATGTTCAGGTTGATAGAATTTTAAGGCTTTGGAAGCCGATTCAGCGTTGTTTTTCACCGAAAGGGCGACCACTTCTTTATCTTTGGCGGTTTTAGCCGTAGTAGCTTTACCGCGTGGGCTGCTGGTCTTTTCTTCTGTGGTTGCTGGGGTTTGAGTCCCGTTCGTTTCTAGATTTTCCACCGTCATAACCTGATACTCCTTTCCGTTAATAGCTTCGGGGAAACGATAAGATTTAAGTTTAGGGTATTCTCGAAGACTTTTAATCTTTTTTTAAAATCCTCTCTAATATTAAGATACATCTTTCTTTCCCAAAACCCTATAAGTGTTGGTAATTTGATTGATAATTTATTTTGCCTGTTCTCTACACCTAGCCGCTAATGACCGCTTTTCAACTACAAGCACCCTTTCAACCCACTGGGGATCAACCGGCAGCGATCAATAAATTGGTAGATTCCCTGCAAAACCAGCATCGTTTCCAAACCCTCCTAGGGGCAACCGGCACCGGCAAAACCTTCACCATTGCCGCTGTGATCGAGAAAATCGGCAGGCCTACCCTCGTCCTTGCCCATAATAAGACCCTGGCGGCCCAATTATGCAACGAATTGCGGCAATTTTTCCCCAATAACGCCGTGGAATACTTTATCAGCTATTACGACTACTATCAACCGGAGGCTTATATTCCCGTCAGCGATACCTATATCGAAAAGAGTTCTTCGATTAATGATGAGATCGATATGCTGCGCCATTCGGCCACGCGATCGCTGTTTGAACGCAGGGATGTGATCGTCGTCGCTTCCATTAGTTGTATTTATGGTTTAGGAATGCCTGCGGAATACCTAAAAGCGGCGATTTCCTTAACAGTTGGTCAAGAGTTCGACCAAAGGCAATTATTACGGGCCTTGGTGTCAGTGCAGTACAATCGCAATGATTTGGAGTTAACTCGCGGTCGTTTTCGTCTGAAGGGCGATATTTTGGAAATTGTTCCCGCTTACGAGGATCGGGTTATTAAAATTGATTTTTTTGGCGATGAGATTGAAAGTATTCGTTATCTCGATCCCCTGACGGGGGAAGTTTTGCAAAAATTAGAGCGAATTAGTATTTATCCGGCCCGTCACTTTGTTACCCCAGAGGAACGTTTAGAGGTGGCCTGTCGGGATATTAAAACCGAGTTAGATAACCGTTTATTGGAGTTAGAAAAAGCGGGCAAATTACTGGAAGCGCAACGTTTAGACCAACGGACTCGTTATGATTTAGAAATGTTGCAGGAAGTGGGTTATTGTAATGGCGTAGAAAATTATTCGCGGCATTTAGCGGGTAGATTAGCGGGGGAACCGCCGGAATGTTTGGTGGATTATTTTCCCCAAGATTGGTTATTAGTTGTGGATGAATCTCATGTTAGTGTGCCGCAAATTCGCGGGATGTATAATGGCGATCAATCACGAAAAAAAGTTTTGATCGATCACGGGTTTCGTTTACCCAGTGCTGCGGATAATCGTCCTTTGAAGTCGGAAGAATTTTGGCAGAAAGTTAATCAATGTATTTTGGTTTCGGCCACTCCGGGAGATTGGGAATTAGAACAGTCAGAAAATCGCATTGTTGAACAAATTATCCGACCGACGGGAGTTTTAGACCCTGAGATTTTTGTGCGACCAACCGAGGGACAAGTAGATGATTTATTAGGGGAAATTAAGGAGCGAGTGCAGTTAAATGAACGGGTTTTGATTACCACTTTAACTAAACGCATGGCGGAAGATTTAACCGAATACTTGCAAGAAAGGGGAATTAAAGTTAGATATCTACATTCAGAAATTCAATCAATTCAACGGATTGAAATTATCCAAGACCTGCGAGAAGGGGTCTTTGACGTGCTGATCGGGGTGAATTTGCTTCGCGAGGGGTTAGACCTGCCGGAAGTGTCTT
>NZ_JASJFF010000144.1:0-2734 GCF_030065435.1 Microcystis sp. M53603_WE2 | reverse complement strand
GACCCCCCTAGCGGCCACCGAGAAAACCTTCACCAGCTAAGTATTTTTACTCAAGTCTCTGGAGGGGGACAGCTTATGTGACAGTTGAGGGTGCGGAATGTGGGTTTGATCACAAGAGGGAAATTTAATCTCTCTAAGCGAACGCCTGTTCTAGTCAGCTTGTATGTAAAGTTTTATGTACGGATTCAACATTTCTGGTTCGGATAGGACATAATCGTGTAGGATGTGGGCTGGGGAAACCAGAAAGCACGGTGATGAGCTTCGAGAATCCCTCGCCTCAGCGCTTCGGGGATTGTCAATCGGATAAACTTTTTTGATTAAGGATACTTCTACCATGGCAATTTCAGGACAACCAGGTGTAAACGATAACCTAAAATATTTAGGTGACTCTGAGTTGTTCTACGGTGATATTAATGGGATTTTAGAACCTCCAATGCTGGCTGGAGATGATTCCCTAGCAGTAAGAAGAAACTATAACGCTCTCTATGGCGAAGGGAATGCCATGATTGAGTTTACCCAAGGCGGCAAAGATTACCTGAGAGCAACAGGGGATAGTAACGCTCTGTTCGGTGATGCTAGTCAAATGTTTGACAATAGCTTGGGGGGCGACGATGGTGACAGTGGCAATACTTCTATCGAAGATAACTCTTTAGTTAAAATCACGGCCAGCGACGGACAAGCCTATGATTCCTTTGGACAAAATGTCTCCCTCGATGGCAATACTCTCCTAGTCGGAGCCGCTCGAGATGATGACAATGGATTGGACTCTGGTTCAGCCTACATATTTAATAACATTAATGGTGTATGGACGGAGAGAGCGAAACTCAAGCCAAAAGATGGCAGAGCAGGAGACCTCTTTGGTGACACCATCAGGCTGAATGGCAGCAGAGCTTTTGTCGGATCTTGGAAGAGAGGTTCTGGTGCCGTGTATATTTTCAGGGAGAGTGGAGGACTGTGGACGCAGACAGTCAAACTTAGACCGAGTGATGGGAAACAAGGAGATCGCTTTGGCAGTTCTTTTGATTCCACCGATAGTGGCACTATCCTGATCGGAGCTAGCAGCTCCGATCAGAAAGGCTTGGATTCAGGTTGTGTTTACGTTTATAACGTCGTTAATGGGATTTGGACAGAAACCGGCAAAATTTATGCCAGCGATCCCTCACCGGGGGCTCTTTTTGGTAGATATATCGATATCGATGGTAATCAGGCTGTCATCGGAGCAGTCAAAAGCAATGCATCACAACCAAACTCTGGCTCGGTTTATATTTATGAAAACCTTAATGGCATTTGGACAGAAACGGCAAAATTGAGTGCCAGCGATGGAAAAAATGGAGATGAGTTTGGAACACCAGCGGCTATTGAGGGTAACACCATTGTTGTCGGAGCATCTGAAAGTGGCGGAACCAAAGGTGCAGCCTACGTTTTTGAGAAAGTAAACGGAAAATGGCAAGAAACAGCTAAACTGACTGCTAACGATGGACAAGTGGGGGAAGAATTTGGTACGTCTGTTACTATTAGTGGTAACACGATCGCCGTTAGTCCTCGCCACGATGATGATCGAGGAGTAGATTCGGGTTCAGTTTATATTTTTCAGAAAATTAATGGGGTTTGGACCCAAGTTTACAAACTTACCGCTATCGATGGAAAAGCGGGTGATGTTTTTGGCAAGCGGGTAGTAATTGACGGCGATACTTTAGCCGTTAGTGCTTTTCAAGATGATAACGAAGTTCCTCCAGTGCCTGATTCTGGCTCTGTATATCTTTATTCCCTTTCTTCGCTCTTGTCCAATCCAGATAGCTTGACGGGAATTAAGCCAAAGGATACTCTCACTGGTGGAGCAAGCAATGACAACCTATTCGGTGGGGTTGATGATGCTCAGTTTTCTCCGCAGACTTTCAGCGATCTCTCAATTGAAGGAGATGAGATTAGTGATTTTGAACTGGCTGCTGATAGGCTATTCTCAAAACAATTTTTTACTGGCTTTGGTGACAGTGGCAATACTTCTATCGAAGATAACTCTTTAAAATTGGCAGAGATTGGCGCAGCAAGCGTCCAATTGCCGGTAATGATTTGGTAGTAGTGCCGTAGCCCTCTTGCTTACCTGGTATGAAGTGTGTAAAATACTTATTAATAAAAATAATTAGCCCAAATCAGTCTTTAAACCTCTAGCTTGATGATGACTTTTCTGATAAATATCTTTTTGTGGCTCGTGTCTGGCTTACTCAAATATCTGGACTTCCCCCATACATAAATACTAAAAAATCAACAAAACCCTTACTGCAGGTCGCTTCTAAGAAAAAATTGAAAAGAGGCTACTGGTTACATTTTTCGCTTGAAAATGTCTGTACCGTTGACTGTATCTGGAGCAGAGCGATTCCGTAGAGTTGGCTGTATAGTGATCACTAACCTGATTGTAACAGATATAGCGGTGTGCAGTCGTATGAGGTACAGTGTCACGAGCTATAAACCATGCTAGGCAAAGCTTGGTTTGTATCTCACTCAAGCGCTTACCGCTATAGTGTCATTAATCTCTAGAGTAAGCGATTCCCTCCAGCAATTCTCAGTTTTAGCCCACATTCCGCACCCTCAACTGTCACATAAGCTGTCCCCCTCCAGAGACTTGAGTAAAAATACTTAGCTGGTGAAGGTTTTCTCGGTGGCCGCTAGGGGGGTCTTGAGACCCCTAATTATGAAAAAATAGGAATTGTTGGAAAACTGAGGCGAGTGGACTGTT